>CAYTRD010000005.1:0-54073 GCA_964440255.1 uncultured Ruminococcus sp.
CACAGTTTGCAGGCTCCTCCTCAGTTCCCGCTCATGTTGAAATGATGGGACTTATAGGTGCAGGTAACAACCCCATGGTTGGTATGACCGTTGCATGTGCAGTTGCTATCGAAGAAGCTTCCAAGTAATCAGAAGTATTCTGTACAGAAATTAATTGAAATTTCCCCTGTCCGTTTTCGGACAGGGGATTTTTTTGTAAAAAACGGAATATTGACAATTGGTTCCGGAAATAATATAATGAGTGTAAAGAAATATTAATTTACACTATAAGCGAGGTGAGATTATGGCAACGGATTACAGGAAGCTTTGCATTGAGCTGTTCGGAACAGACAATGTTGATGAATTGAAAAGAATTTCAGAAAGACAGCAATCAGGCAGAAAAAAAGCATTGGGCGAAAAGGATATTCAGAAGATAATTGAATTACAGCAACAGGGAATTACAACACAGAAAATTGCAGAGATTCTTGGTATCAGCCGTCAGACAATCTCAAAATATCTTAATGCATTTCCCGGAGGAAATTACACAATGCGTATAAATTTTATGTTGCGGCAGAGGGTATGCACCGAAATATATGTTGATTTCCTAAATAAAAAAATCAGCATCATTAACCGCACAAATGATGTATTATGCCGTGCCTTCGGAGTAATCGAAAACCCGACGTGGGAAGATTTCGAATATTTTCTTAAGGAAAGATGCATCCCCGAAAGCAGAGGAGATAGAAAAGAAATTCTTAAAAATCTCGGCATTGACCACTTTGACCCGCTTCAGATTGTTGAGGCTACAAAGGGAAGAATGGCAGAGGATGATCATTATATAAATTTTGTTTACAGAGGAAGGTGTTGATTTATGTCAAGCACAAAAATAATTAATGTCGGTTCCGTAAAAATGATTACGGATTCTTCCTCAAAAGGCAATCAGCCAAAATGGTTCAGCGATGGCTTGTGGTACAAGGCTGATCATATGGGCTATGAAGCATTGAGCGAAATTGTTGTTTCAACGCTTCTTAAAAAGACGAATATCTGTAATTTTGTAGCATATCAGCCTACATTTATTGAATATAACAGCAAAAAATCTGTTGGCTGTTACTCCCCAAATTTCAAGAATGATAACGAAACAATTTATACTCTCGAAAAGCTTTTTCGTGCTTATACAGGACAGTCGTTGGCACAGGTTCTGATTACTTATTCCGATGTAAAGGACAGAATAAAATTCACGGTTGATTTCATTGAAAAACACACAAATCTTGAAAATGTCGGTGCATATCTGACGGCAATGCTTGAGATTGATGCCTTCTTCATTAACGAAGACAGACATACAAACAATATTGCATTTATCAGAAATGACGACACTGCAGAATTCAGTTTTTGCCCATATTTTGATTTCGGACTTTCCCTTTTGTCTGATACAACCGATTATCCGCTTGAAACGGACATTTATGACTGTATTTCAAAAGTAAATGCCAAGCCTTTCAATACTGATTTTGATTTGCAGACAGATGCGGCAGAAGAGCTTTACGGTGTTCAGTTAAAAATAAATTTTTCCGATAACGATATTATAAATGCAGTTGACAGATGTTCGGAGTATTATGACGAGGTTATCTGCAATCGTGCAAAAAATATTCTTTTTGCAAGAAAAAACAAGTTTAAATATTTGACAGTATAAAAAATCAGACACAGCATTCGGGATTTTCCTTTTTGATGTGTCTGTTTTTATTGCTTGAATTATTGTGAAGTTTACAGTACAATTAATTTATAATATATGGGGAGGTTTTGTTATGCCGAAAATTACCACAACAAAAAACCATTCCAGCGGTATTGCATTGGGCGGGATTGGTGCCGGAAGTGTGGAGCTTCTGCCGGACGGTGAGTTCCACTCCTGGCTTATTGCAAATCAGCCGAGAATAACCAAGGTCTGCTTCGAGAGAAAGGAAGATGACGGGGAAAGCAGTACGGGGGCACTCTCCTTCTATGTGCGTGAATGTAAGGATAACGGGAAGCCCATAGTCAGAAAGCTGGGAATGAAAACCGACGCGGATGACTTTACATACCGTATGTTTTCATGGAATAAGCCTGTAGAAAAAATTGAATTTGAGGGCAGGTTCCCCGTTTGTGACATAAATTACGTTGACAGTGCATTATCCTGTAAGCTTTCTCTTAAAGCGGTATCCCCCTTTGTGCCTCATAACAGTGATGTTTCGTCAACTCCGGGCTTTTATATGGATTTTACTGCAGAAAATCCTACCGATAAGGAAATACGACTGAGCCTTTTGGGTACATTTCTGCCCGATATGGCAAATAAAAAAGAGGGAAACATAAATTCACTTCATACCGTCTCGGACGGTATTGGCGTTCATATAGAGCCTGCCGTACTCTCCGAATCCCCTGCCTGCGGAAATCTCTGCTTTTCCGTAAACGGTGACGGAGAAAAGTCTTACATTACGGCTGATTACTACCGCTTTATGAGGGAATATATAGCAAGCTCTGAGCTTGGGGTATCACAGGAATCCGTTTTGTTCGGCTTCAGAGAAAAAGGCTTTTTGCCGAATAGTGAGGTCGGCACAAAGCCTGTAGCCGTTCCTGATGATTTATCTTCATTGAGTGATGCTGAGCTTGATGACTTATTCAGAGAACATTCAAAATACCCCTTTGCTGAGTCATTACTTAGCCGCATAAGACATTGTAAACCTGATTTTCCTGCTTCAAGAGAGGATAAAATCAAATTCTTCGGTTGCGATGAGGACGGCAGGAGAGGAGAGGACTTCGGAGCCTGTGCTCTTTGCTCACAGGTGCACCTTAAAGCCGGTGAAAAGAAAAATATCCGTTTTATTCTTACATGGTATTTCCCGAATCATATGAGCGAAAATGCAGATGTGCTCGGTCACTACTATGAAAATCTTTATGACAGCTCTTTATCCGCCAACAGATTTCTTGCAGATAATTATGAGCACATTTTTAATTCCGCTGTCGGTTTTTCTGAGCTTCTTTATTGTGCAGAGCTTCCTGAAATTTATCCTGATGCCTGGTCCTCGAATCTTTCACAGCTGATAAAGGACTCCGTTTATCTCAAAAACGGTAATTTCGGTCTGTGGGAGGGACTTGGCTACTGCGGACTTCATACCACGGACATAACCTATCACGCATCATTTCCCCTTATATGTCTTTTTCCCGACTTGCAGAAAAAACAGATGAAAATGGGGGCTCTCTTCCAGAGAGAGGACGGCAGAGTGCATCATTGCTTTAAGCCCGATATGAAAAGCACCGACGGTGGATTTGACCGTGTTGATATGAATATGCAGTTTGTCTTAATGGTGCTTCGCGACTATCTGTTTACAGGGGACAGAGAGTATCTTATGTCCCTGTGGGATAATGTAAGACGGGCTATGGATTCAACGGAAATGCTTGATACCGATAAAGACGGACTTCCCGATTACGATACAAAACGAAACACCTATGATGCATGGAATTTTTCGGGTACACCTGTATATATTTCTATCCTTTGGTTAGCTGCACTGAAGGCTGCCGTAATCATCGCAGACAGAGTAGGGGATAAAGCCCACTCCGACAGGTGGAGCAATATACTGGCGTCGGGCAAAAAATCCCTTGAAGAAAAGCTCTGGAACGGTGAGTATTATAATCTCTGGAGAAACAAAGAGGAAACAGACGAATCTCTGATGACTGATCAGCTTGACGGAGAATGGTTCCTCAGAATGACGGGACTTTCGGGTAATCTTTCCGATGAGAGAGTGGCATCCGTTCTCAGTTTGATTTTCAGCACCAATTTTGATGAAGAGCAGGGGCTTCTCAATGCTACCGTGCCCGAAAACAGAAAAACAACTCTCCACACATACAAAAACTGTCAGACAGAAGCTGTATGGACGGGCATCGGCTATGCTTTCTCCGCTCTTGCATTGTCGGTAGGACAAAAAGCAATCGCCGACAGGGAAATCCGGTCAATAAACGATAATCAGCTGAGGTTCGGTCATTTCTGGGACCATTGGGAATGCGGTCATCACTATACTCGTCCCATGTCAAGCTGGACTCTTCTGCACGCTGTATCGGGTATGTCAGTCGATTACGAAAACAAAAAACTGACTTTTAAGCCTATAAGCAAAAATATAACCCTTCCTCTGTGTCTGCCCGATATTCTTGCAAAGGTTACATTTTCCGACGGCAAATGTGATATCCGATGCATCAGCGGGGATATGAGCGGCTGGAATGTAAGTGCAGAGTAACGGATAAGTTTTTTTGCGATATTTGTTGACTAATAAATAAAAATACAGTAAAATTATTACATTGAAAGGAGAGAGAATATATGGACAAAATTTTCAGTGCATTTATGGCTTTTATGATGACGATTATCGGCGGTTGGTTTGCTCCCGTGACGGTGCTTCCCGAGGCTGATATGGGTGAAACGGCACTTACACAGGAAATCACCGTAATGAATTTCAATATTTATATTAAAGGAATAGGGGAGAAGAGTCCCGAAAACAGAACGGACGAGGTAGTTACAACAATCAGAAATGCCGATCCCGATTCCTTCGGTGTTGAAGAAGCCGACGAAGCATGGCTTGAAAGACTCTCAGAGGCACTTCCGGAATATTCATATGCAGGTCACGGCAGAGATAAAGACCTCGGCGGTGAGGCAAGTGCAGTTTTTTATAAAAATGAAAAATACGAGCTTGTCTCAACTGAAACATTTTGGCTTTCAAAAACTCCCGATACGCCTTCAAAAGGCTGGGATGCATGGATAAACCGTATCTGTACCGTTGCTGTATTAAGGGATAAGGAAACAGGCTTTACATACGCACATTTCAATGCCCATTTTGATAATTCAGGCTCAATTTCAAGGGTTGAAGCAATAAGAGTTGTTTCCGAAAAAGCAAGTGCTTATGATATGCCGATTGTTTTCTCGGGTGACCTTAATGCAAAAGAGGGAAATCTGATGTATTTAAGAGCCCTTGAAGCAGGCTTCCGTGATACAAAATATCTTGCCGAAATTTCCGATACGGGTGCTACATACCACGGTTATGCGGGACAGGATAAACTGAATGATAAGCCTATCGACTATATTTTTGTCAATTCCTATTGCACAGAGGTTGCAGTTTATGATGTGGTAACAGAGAAAATAAACGGAATTTACCCCTCTGACCATTTCCCCGTGGTTGCCACTCTTACAATGTATTATAATTCTTAAACAATAACCTGCATAAAAATTTAAGGTCACATGCATACTGAAAAGTAAGCCTGTGACCTTTTTAATTTTATGGGAAATTCCTTTTCTGTAGGGTAAAAAAGATTATATGTTCCTCCGAACGGTAAACGGTGCTTTTTTCGGAGATGTACTATCCGAAAACGGTTGTCTGAGTCTCGGCGAAGCCGTTTTTCCGTAAATCATAATTTATCTGAATCTTGAGAACAGAGAGAAGAAGAAGTTCATAAGGCTTACTATCCATTTCAGTGCGTATGTTATAAGGTCTTCAAGGGTGTTTATCTCCATTTCTGTGTCTTCAATTTCACCTGTTGTATCAGAGCTTGTTATAAGGAAAAATTCGTCGAGCGTGCCGTCTGCAGCCATATCGCACAGAGTATTGAATGTAACCTTTTCTGCCGAGTTGTCTGTTGATATTTCTACGCTGAAAACTGCATTCGTGATAACGGAATCGGGAATCATTGTTCTTGCTTCCGTTGTGCTGTCATAAGTATAGAATTGCAGGTCTGTTGATGTGAAAGAATCAAAGCTTACCGTTTCTATATTTTCAAATTCATCACACATAACAGCCATAAAGTCAAAGAATTCATAGGTATTCATTGTAACGGAGCCTGTGACATCTGTATTTCCGTTTTGATATGAGTATGTATAAACAGAAACGCCCTCGGGTAAGCTTTCATATGTAAATTCGGCTGATTCACTTTTGAAAACATTTACATAATAAATATCGGGTGCGAACGGATTGCCGTTAAAGGTGACGGTGTCTTTTATTATTACGGTTGAAAGCTGAAACGAATCGGGAAGGCTGTTGTCCTGAAGAACGGTGTCCCCCTCAAGAATAAGTGTCTTCATTTCAATAAAGCCGTCAAATGCGTTTTCGGCAATTTCCGTTATTCCGTCTTCAATAATAACTGCAGTTGTTATTTCAGCGTACGATGCGAGAATATCGGTAACGGAAGCGGTTCTGTCGGGAAGAGTACCGCTTCCCGATACTGTAAGCACACCGTCATTAAATTCAACGGTTATGTTTTTATAAAGGTCTGCTTCATCTAAAGCGGTAAGATCTATTTGCATGGTTGGTGCAACGCCCCAGTCTGTTGCATAAACATCTCCGCCCTTTGATACCATTCCTTTTTCACTAATCTGTGTTGCGGTTTTTGTTGTATATGCCGAACGAAGCCAATAAAGAGAGTATTCGGATGATGAAGGTGTGTAAAGACCTTGGGCTTGGGCGTAATCCGTACCTGATTTTTCCCAATACTGTTTAATAGCTGTGTCTGACAAAAGCTTGGCTGCTTCTATGTAGCTTTGTACGAATACTTTGTCGATGGTATTTTCACCGCCGCAATAGTCATATCCGCCGGAAACAACCTCATTTGAAAGCTCTGTTTCCTTTATGAGATTTTGTTCTGCGGAATTGAATGCCGTGGAATAAAATGTATCGTTAAGATATGTTCTTAAAGAGCTCGTGTTCCATGTGCTGCAGTATGAGGTCATTTCCTCGTCGCAATAATATTCCCACGTTCCTTCATCGTTTTGTGTGCGGTATACGGTATTTGAAAAGGCTTGTGAGTCAAGGATATCTTTTGACATCATAAGTCCCGTATCTGCGTCCAATAACACCCATTGGATGGGTTCAAATTTAAAAAAGCATATCTGAGGTTCATCAATTGATAAAGGTTTTGAAAAGGTATTAACTGCTCTGTTGTGTGTGTATGTATACGCTCTGTATTTTTCGCCCATATATTCGATATCGCAGTATTTTCCGTCATCAGTTTCATACATGGTGCCATAGGAACCTGTACCCTTATACCAACCGAGTGACTGCCACATATCATCCTCAATATACCACGATAGCTCTTCAATAAGAGCTTCATCGGTGACAAGTGTCTGCGGATATGAACCGAACTCAATTATATCTCCCTGTGAGTAAGAAGCCTCTGCTGCCTTTGAAACAAAAGGTACAAAAACAGCAGTAAGTGAGAGAGTCATAAATGCACAAATGATAATTGCAGTGAGCCTTTTCAGATGTTTCATACTTATAATCTCCTTAAAATAAACAATCTGAAAATATTTTATAATATAACACTTACACTGTCAAATAAAAAAACAGGTGCAAATTACCATTCGTGTGTCGATTTTTAGCCATTCATAACATCACCTATTGTATTTTTTGTAAAAATCCGACAAAATATAGATATTTTATAGGATATTGGTTTTATTTCCGTAAAAATTGTGATAAAATTACATAACAGGGGGAATTTTTTTGAATATTGCTATTTGTGAAGATAACGAAATGGAAGCGGCACAGTTAAAGCTTAAGATTGAGAACTATATGCCGAAAAGTATCATTATAACTGATATTGATATATATACCGATGCGGCTTCATTTCTTGAATCAGATAAGGTTTACGACCTTGTTGTTTTTGACTGCAGTCTTCCGGATATGGACGGAGTTGAGGCTGCGAAGCTTTATCGCAAGAAAAATCCTGTAGCCGTTATTGTTTTTGTAACGGCATTTATCGAATATGCAACAGGGGGATATGAGGTTGAGGCACTCCGCTATCTTTTGAAGCCCGTCAGCAACGAAAAGCTTTCAGAAGCCCTTATTGCATTTGAAAATAAACTGAAAAGTGAATGTACTGTTGAGATAAGAGGTCAGCACGACCCTTATTATGTTAAATCCACCGATATTATGTATATAGAATCGGTAGGAAGAAAAACTATAGTCCGCTTGGACGGAATTTCCGTAGAATCGCATAAGTCGCTGGCAGTTTTTGAACAGGAGATAAGGTGTGATACATTTTTCAAAACCCGCAGACAGTTTATCGTCAATATGAAATACATAAGAAGAAAAGACGGAAATGAGCTTTATATTGAGAACGGTGAAAAAGTAATCATAAGCCGACGACGACTTGCAGATTTTAACGAGAAATATGCTAACTATCTTAAATTCAACGGTTGATAAATAAGGAGAGAGACCGATTTGAGTGTAATTGAAGGCGTATTGTATTTTGCAAAGGATGCCTTTGCTGTTTTGAGTCTGATATATATTTTCAGAGTTGTTTTTGCTGAGAATTTTCGCTTGGGAAAGACAAGAACACTTATTTGTCTGATAATTCCCGCAATATACAGTTTTTCGGCACAGGTCTTTATAAAACCGTACATCTCTTTTACATATGAACTGCTGGATGCAGTTTCCAATTTCTTTTATATTGTTGCAGTTTTTATCTGCTTTGTAAAACCACCGGTCTTCAAAACATTTTCGGTGATTTTTATTTATATCTTTACGGTCGATATGCTGTGGTCATTTATATCACCGTTTTTTAATGCCTCGATTATTGCCGAATGCATTTTCAATGTTATACTGTTTTGCGGTATTTTCGCCGTAATAAAAAGCTTTTCGCAAAAAGACGATATCAATATTCTTGCAGGTGCATTTAAGGAGATTCCCAAGTGGATGATCGGTGCGTTGCTTCTGTTTGAGCTGACCTGCTATTATAAAGAATTCGGAATAAGTGCAGCTTGGTACGATTTTTTGTATGCAGTATCCGCCTGTATGATATTTGTATGTATTTTGTGTCTTGTGCTAAGAATTTTCCGACTTATTTATACACAGAACTCAATACTTCAAAGGCTGAATGAACAGCTTTTATATTCCGAAAATATGTCACGCTCCGATGAAGCATTAAGAAGCTTCCGTCATGACTATAAAAATCATATCATTGTCATAAATTCAATGTTTGAGCAGGGCGATATAGAGGGAGCAAAAAGCTATTTTGAAAAGCTGACAAATGATACGGCTTCCTCCGTAAATACTTATTCGACGGGAAATTCGGTTGTAAATTCGCTTCTCAATATCAAAAAGAGCGAAGCTGAAAAGCACAATGCAAGAATCGATTTTTCCGGTATTCTTCCCGATAAGGGTATTGAGAATAAGGATATGTGTGTCTGTGTCGGAAACCTCATTGATAATGCAATAGAAGCCTGTATGAAGCTGCCTTATGATGAAGAGAAGCTCATATCGGTTACGGGGAGCGTAAAGAATAACACTATGCTTCTCACCGTAACAAATCCCGCTGCTTCCTCGGAAATAAAAAAAGAAAACGGAATATTCAGAACAACTAAAAAGGATACAAAAGCTCACGGAATAGGACTAAAAAATGTTAAAAGCACTACAAAAAAATACGGCGGTGAGCTGCTGCTGCATAATAACGAAACGACCTTTACCGCAGAGCTTTTGTTACAAATGACAGAAGTTTTATAAATATATAACCCCCCAAAAAAAGCTATCTGACGAAATCAGTTCGGCAGGTGGCTTTTTTTGTTTTCTTATGATCATTTTATGTATGCCGATGCCATTCGTGTGTCGATTTTTGACCATTCGTGACGGGGTATATTGAAAATTGATTTTTAGTGTGTTATTAATTAATCAATCTGCAGCCGTATTCTGTTTTGTTGCTGAAAACTGTATTTCGGTAAACTTTGCTAGAGGTTTTTGTAACAGCATTATCAGAGGCTTGGAAAAAAAGAAGAAAATTTGGAGTAATGATTATGTGGATGTTATTTTGGAAAAAATACAAGCTTTCGAAATTGGCTACTTGTATCAGCGTAATTGGTGCTCTTACACGGTATGGCGGAGTTTTGTGTATAGCCGAGGGACTTATTGCAGGTGTTATCGGTTGTTTTGCTGTCGGAATTGCTATGCATTTCTTGGCAGAGCAGATTGCATTTAATGCGTGGAAAGAGAAAATTCAGGCTCAAGGCTATGAAATTCAGGTGACGCAGGGGAATCTTCAGCTTGCAATTCAGCTTTATAACAGCAATCCATGTGAAAAAACACTAAAATATTTTGAAACACTCAATCCGCAGGCAGCAGCACACGTCAGGGCAACGCTTGCGGAGAGCAAACAATCAAAGTAGGTGAAAAATTTATGCCAATAATACCTGTTATTTGCACACAATGCGGTGCAAAACTCGAATTGGATTCGGAAGCGGAATCAGGTTTTTGTCCTTTTTGCGATACGCCTTTTATTATTGAAAGAAAGAAGGATAATTTAAAAAGTGAAGCCGATAATCTGGCAAAAGCAGGTAATACCTTCCTGTCATTAAAGGAGTATATATCGGCACGGGAAAAATTTAAGCTGTTGTCAAATAAGTTTCCGTATGATTATCGGGGTTGGTGGGGACTTGTAAAAACTGACAGTAAGAATTTTGCGGACATCGGAATCAGCAAAAGACAGCTAAACGATATGTATGTCTTTTACAACAAGGCGAGTGCGGTAGCATCGGCTCAGAAAAAACAAGAAATAAAGCTTCAATTTGAAAAATATGTTTTTGATGTTCGTAATGAATTGGCAAGAACGGAAAAAACTGTACATTCAAGAATCGAGCAGTTAAATAAAGAACACGAATATAACAGATCTGTTTTGTCGGGAAGAATAAATGCTTTGGACAGGCAAAGGGAAAACAGGAGAAGATTGCCAATGCTTGTTGCCGTTTTCGTTGTTGTATTTTTATGTATTGTTTTTTTTATATCTAATGGTGGTGTTTTAGACATATCCTGGCTGCTTGCAGTTTTTCTTTTAGCATGTGCCGTTGCCTACATAATTTTTCGTGTGATGTGTGCAAAAACAGGTTCTGAAGTCAAAAAAATCAATGGCGAAATACGATTATTACAAAATCAATTAGCTGATGAAAATAAGCGTTACAGTAATGAAATGAATTCTTTGAATGAACAGATAGCCAAATCAGTGAATGACTAAAGGAGACAGACAAATGTATTGTAAAAAATGTGCTGCGTATGTGCCTGAAAATGCAAAGTTTTGTGCTAATTGCGGTTTGCAAGATCCCACACCATATTGGCAGAAGAACGATACAGTACGACCTCAGCCTCAATCACCGTTTCGGGAACAACCGAAACCAAACTATCAACAACAGCCAATTTATAAGCAACAGCCAAGCTATAAGCAACAGCCAAGCTATAAGCAACAGCCAAGCTATCAACAACGACCTCAAGTACAAGTAAAAACACAAGCTCAGAAGCTTACTGAGTTAGTGAAAAATAAGAAAAAACCGATTATGGCAATTGTTGTAGTAATGGCTATTGTGCTCATAGTCGCTGTGATTACAAACGGAAGCAATTTAAAGGGAACCTGGAAAAGTGAGGATGGCAGTTATTCAATTACCTTCTCGGACAGTACAAACGGATATATATATGATCACGGAATCGTATATTCATCTTCGGACAGATTGTTGAATTTTACATACGACACGGAAGGTAAGATTTTGGTATTAAAAACAGAAAGTACATTATTCACTAATGCCACTGTTGCGAGATATGAATTTGATGTTAACGGAAATAAATTAACGTTAACGGACACAGATACAGGGGACACGGAAATTTTTTACAAAACAGATAATTAGGGAGGGTAAAATATGTTTTGTTCAAAATGCGGAAAGCAACTTTCGGATAATACGAGATTTTGTGATAATTGCGGTGCACAGCAACAGATAAACGGAGTAAATGATGTAAATAAAGATGTAGTTGATGTGCTGCATCAACCGCCGAAGAAAGGGACAAAGAAAAAGACGAATATTATCATTGTATTGGTGGTAGCACTTTGTGCATTTATTATTGGCAGGTTTGTTATTGCTCCTTCAATGATGAGTGAAACGAAAAAAGGTTCCGAAACAACCCAAAAAAGCGTTCAGACCGAGCAGACGACGGAAACTTCGGAATTCACCACGGTCGCTGCAAGTAACCCTGACTATGAAGCTGTTTTTGAAAATACTTATATGGTTCATTTCCCATTTTTCTTCAATATGGATATGGCAAACTTTGCCATAAAACAGGAAGACGGAAGTATCGGCTGTTCCGACTTCGGTTATGAAAATGATGTGGTAAAGCAGTGGCAGGAAACTATTTATATCCCGATTGCAGGCTATACGGATATTCAAAAGACAGAATTGGAAAATATGATGAGAAGTGAATTTGCATCATTAGAAGCACTTTCATGCTGTACAGTTACTTATAAAATGAGCATAAACTATTTAACGGTTACCTGTACATATAATGATGTTGATAAGAAAGAAAATTATTCAGAGCTGTACGAGGCAGGTATTCTTGAAATGAATACATTTATTTCAATGTCTGCAACAGAGGAATCCCTGTTGAATCAGGGATTTGCAAAAAAATAAGGGACGAAATGAAAATGAAAAAGATATTATCCGTATTTTTAGTATTAATGCTGCTTATTTCCGTTCTTGTCGCTTGCGATAACGCAGATGAAGACAGCACCAATGATAACACAACTAATCAGACTGAAACTACTGAAGCGATTCGTCAGACCGCACAGGTATCATACCTTTCAGCGGCAGAGAGCTTTGCCGGGGGCAGCGGCACAGAAAATGATCCTTTTCAGATAAGCGAAGCAGGTCATTTGGTGCTGTTGCATGAAATGCTGGAAAAGGAAGCTCAAGTGGGTAATTTCGATGATACATATACCAAGGGCTACTATATTATTACGGCAGATATTTCTCTGAATGATACATCAGATTTTGGAAATTGGAGTAAAAATGCACCTGAATACGGCTGGAAATCTATCGGTAATAACTTTGCCGGTGTTTTGGATGGCAACGGTCATAAAATTACAGGTATGTTCATTGACGCAGACGGTGTTCAAACTGAGACCTATAAGGACTATTACGGTTTGTTTGCCGAATTGAGTGGTGCTGTAAAAAATCTTACCGTGGAGAATTCTTATATCCGAGCTTCAGGTTCAACAGCAAATGTAGGCACTATTGCGGGATATGCCGCAAATGCAGTAATAGAAAACTGTAATGCCGATACGGTTATAGAGCTTTATCAAGCAGACAGTGTCGGTGGTATCGCAGGCATCGGCGGAAATATTACAGCCTGCACATTTACGGGAGACATAACTCAGCTTGATGACAGCTTTGTTCACATAGGCGGTATTGCAGGATCGTCAGGAAATATTTCAGACTGTTCTTTTGCCGGTACATTGTCAGGTAAGGGCTATACAGGCGGTATCGTTGGTTATGGTACAAATGTAAAGAATTGTGTAAACAAAGGAAATATCAGCGGTGATACAGCGGGTGGTATTATCGGCAGAGTTTATGCTGTCGGAACGAATCCGGAAATAGAAGATCCGCAGTTTATCATTGAAAATTGCATCAACGAAGGCACTGTGACGGCGACTGTATTAGCAGGCGGTATTGTCGGATGGATAGGCAATGATGAATCGGATATTTCTGTATCTGTCATTAATTGTGAGAATAAAGGACAGCTAAAAGGTGACGAAAGTGTTGCCGGCATTATTGGTAAGCTATCCGTAGAACGCTCAGGAATAATGAAAATAGAAAATTGCACGAACAATGTTGATATCAGCGGAAAAGGAAAAACCGGCGGTATTATTGCTGAAATATCAGGTGCTATTTTACATCAAGAAGGAACTGTTCTTATTTCGAGCTGTAAAAATCTTGCTGATATTACATCTGAATCTCTGTACAGTGCGGGGATTGTTACATGCCTGTTGATAATGGGTAATGAGGTCGCTCTAAAGCTGAATATAGACGGATGTGTAAATGAAGGTGCAATACAGAGTGCAAGCTGTGCAGGCGGTATCTTAGGCTTCTCCAATATAGGCTATAATTCTGAAATAAGTGCAGAGGTAATGAAATTTTCCGAAGATACTAAGGTGACCTTGAATGAATGTAAAAACAGCGGTAGTATCACCGTTAATACAAGCAACGCAATGGTTGGCGGTATTGTAGGTGTGCTTGGCCTTGGTTACATTTCTGCTGATATAACCAATTGTGAAAACTTCGGTGCAGTAAGTATTGATTTTACACTTACTCAAGCTCAAATCGACGAAAGTCAAGGTGCCGCTTGGACGGAGATTTTTCAGATCGGCGGAGGAATCATCGGCAGGATCGGAGATGCTTTGAAGTTAACTACTGCAGAGTATACGGAAATAAATGCTGATAATGTGAATTCAGAGAATGCAAATATCAATATCTCCGGTTGTCGCAACAGCGGAACAGTCAAAGCCCCCGATTATTCCTTTATTCTTAACAAATGGGGACAGCCGCTATATGTAAATTATTTAGGCGGTCTTGTCGGTCAGTGCAGTCTGACGGACGGATATGCTTTTACTGTGGAAAACTGCAGTTTTTCCGGTACGGAAAGAGGACTCGGCAATACGGGCTATGCGGATATAGGAACTAAAAACTGATCGTGTGGCACTGCAGAGAATAATTGCAAAAAAACAAAGTAAAAAAATGTGAAGACAAGAATGGTCTGTATTATGATAAAGGAGAATATATTATGTTTAGTAAAAAAAGAAGATTAAGCTTGATTTCCATATTATTGATTGTGCTGATTTTTTCATTCAGTTTTATTTTTGTTTCTTGTTCAGGTGATGAAAATACATCTATGCCCGATACTACAGTTAATGAAAATGTCGGTAATGTAGCCGATGAGAATGTTCAGACAACTGAGGGGGTAAATGAAACTAAAGTTACAAACAGTCCCTCTGATGAAAAAAACACGGTGAGCGATTATGTAACAAAATATAAGAAGTACGAGATAAGATATGGTGAGGGTGATTATTACATAGTGTTCCTCAGATACCGTGAGGGCTCAAATTTAGTGGCTGAATTTACCGGTACTTTTGCATATCCTTATGAAACAGAAAATATTGAAGAATTAATAGAATCGGACGATTATATCATACAGCAAATCGAAAGCTTGGGTATTGAAGAGGCCAATGTTAGCTATGCAAGAATGACAAACGGAATAGAGGGTAATTTCCGATTTGTTGATCTTGATTTAGAGGGCCACAGTGCAACGGTTAATCTTGCAGCACAGTATCTTTCAATGCCTATGGAAAATGATTTCTGTTTTAACATTCAAAACTGTGAAAACGCTCTCATGGAATTCGGTTTTGAATTGGCAGATGAAAATTAGGAAAAGAGGTAATCAAAATGTGTGTCCTAACTGCGGTAAACAAACAGCAACAGAAGCTGTATTCTGTGTGAATTGCGGTGTGCCGTTAAATCAGCAAAATGCTCAGGGAAATATTGCACCTGTTGACCAATTGTCATATCAGAAGGTTACTGCTCAAGAGTCAACTAATAAAAAAAGGTTTCAAATAAAGGAAAAGTATGCGGAATTATAATGCTCGTTTTTGGCTTACTGTCTATTGTGGGCGGTATAATAAACGGCGAATATGCAAATTGCTCACAAATGTGAGCAATTTCCTATACAATAAAACAAAGCAGTTCTCTGATACTTTCACTATCGGAGAACTGCTTATGAATTTATAATAATCAAAAAGTCATCGCCTTTTTTGAAAAAACAATCAATTCGTGTTTACTTACTCTTTCTCGGTCTTTACATAATCTGTAGCCTTATTGAACGCGGTTTCTTTACACTCTCACATTCCTTGTGTGACCGTTCTTCATGCAATATAAAACGAATTTGCAGGGGATAATAAACTAAAACATTCTGATTTTACCCGATTTTCTTTGTTTCGGTGGGAATATATATTAGTTTTATTTATCTTCTGAAAACTGTTTTTCCTTGATTAAAATTTTAGTATGCCATTGGACTCACTCTCTCTGAATTTTGCTTGGGTCTTCTTCCGACAACTGCTCTTAAAAATATTAAAAAGGATGGTTTTAATAATCAATCGGTATTAATGGTTGTCCTTGTGAGCTGCTCATTGTCGGTAAAGCTTGAATTTCGTTTCAGAAATTCTTTTTTCCTTAGGGGGAGTTTAGTTGTACATCGGACTCACTCTCTCTTAAATTTTTTGCAAAGCTCCGCCTGTCAAAAAATGTCATAATTTTGTCATTCTTAATTTCACTATTGTATTTATGACTTGATTTTTATTTTGCGGAAAGGTTTTTTCTGAACTTTTTCAAGTTCTGTCTTCAGTTGTACATCGGACTCACTCTCTCTTTAGTTTTTCAGAAAACCTGTTGTTCTCTGCAGCTTTATATTAGCATACGTCAATACATTCTGTCAACGGTTTTTGAACACTTTTTAAATATTTGTACAACTTATACAAACAGAGCAAGAATGTTAAATTTTTGTCATTATTGACCTTTAGCCCTTTTGTGCAATTTGACGAAAAAGCTCCTCCGTCAGGAAGAGCAGGGTAAATCATAATTTGTAGGGCGGATGCCCTACAAATTATGATTTGAAGTAAGAAGTAAAAGTGAATAGTGAAGAAGTAAGGACGCTGACGCGTCTTACTCCGCTTCGCTCTGTGTTTTTGTAGGGGACGACGAGGTCGTCGTCCCCTACAAAATTGAAATATATTTTCATCGTACAAGGGAAATTTGATTTCACCTTGGTACGCCGTTAAATTATGATTTATATTCGTTAATTATATTTCCGTCAAAATCTTTCCATAAGAAAGTATCGTTCGCATATATCATATATCCGTGGTGGGAGTTTTCTTTAGGAATGGATACTGAGCCGGGGTTCATATAGGTGTAGTTTTCATATTCGGTGCACTTGGGAATATGCGTGTGACCGTTCAGGAGAATGCTTCCGGCGGGTATAGGCGGGGGAGTCGTTTCTCCGAACTTGTGTCCGTGGGTTGCAAATACCGTTCTTTTTCCGCACTCTATTATGCAGTAATCAGCGAGTATCGGAAATTCAAGCACCATCTGGTCCACTTCCGTGTCGCAGTTACCTCTTACGCAAAGAAGACTGTCCTTGATTTCATTAAGAGCAGAAATGACTTTTTTCGGTGCATAGTCCTCGGGCAGGTCATTTCTCGGGCCGTGATAAAGAATATCACCTAAAATCAGAAGTCTGTCAGCTTTTTCTTTGCGGAAGGCGTCAATCATTTTTTTGCAGTAAAAATATGAGCCGTGAATATCGGATGCTATCATAAGTTTCATAGGTTTTCTCCTTAAATAAAAATGAAATTAACAAGTAAAATATATACCACCGTGCCTGTCACTATGCTTAAGAGCGTGTTTCTTTTCCATATATGAAGCAAAGCTACCGTAACAACTCCTATAAGCTCGGGGATACCGTAGGGGTACGAAGAAACCGATGTGTTTTTCAGACAGAACACTACAAGCATACCCATAATGGCAAAGGGAAGAACCTTTCCGAGATAAGTGATAAATGCGGGAGTTTTTCTTTTTCCTCCGAATACAACAAATGGGATAAATCTTAATGCGGCGGTGATGACTGCTGCAACCGCTATAAGAACAGCCGATTTTATGTCAGTCATTTTCCGTTTCCCCCTTTCTCTTTCTTATGAAGCGAAGGAGTGTAAGACAGGCTGTAATAAGAAGCATCGCAGGAATTAAAAAGCTGTCTGCACCGAAGATTATAAGGCATATAACCGAGGCTGTAACACCGATAAGGGCAGCCGTGTGGTCTTTTGATGACAGCCATTGCTCAACGAAAACCGTAACGAAAAGTGCCGTAAGGGCAAAGTCTATGCCCTTGGGGGCAAAGTCGAAGGCAGAACCCACAGCCGCACCTATAACGCTTCCCGTCACCCAATAAATGTGATTGAGCAGAGATACAATAAAATAATAGCGGTGGGAGTGTTCTTCGTTTTCCGTACAAACGAGAGAATATGTTTCATCGGTAAGTGCAAATATGAGATAAGGCTTGAATTTTCCTGCTCCCTTATATTTGTCCACCATTGATATACCGTAAAAAAGATGTCTTGCATTCACAAGTACGGTGGTTATTGCCATTGTAATGACGGAGGCACCGCCCGATAATAAATCAATTGCCACATACTGCATTGAGCCTGCGTAAATAAACAGACTCATCATAAAAGCCCATAAAACACCGAAGCCCTTTGAATGAAGCACAATTCCGAAGCCGAAGCCCAGCACTATGTAACCCGAAAAAACGGGGAATGTGGCTTTTAACGCTTTTTTTATCTCTTCTTTATACTTTTTCATAGATCAATCGGGAAGCCTCTTTCCGCAGTTGTTACAGAACTCAAAATCCTTCTGTACTTCATTTCCGCAATAGGGACAAAAGGAATTGCCCACGGAAAAGGGTGTGCCGTTATTTACGGTTGTGTTGCCCTTGCCGAAGCGTTCATTCCACGGGTCAGGCTCTTCTGTCTCGTCAACTACATCAAATTCCGAGCGTCTGTTTTCGGAGAATGCATTTCTGAAGCCTCTTACCGCATTGAGTATGCCGATGCCGACAAAGATAAGTCCGAAAAGACCGAATATTCCGAGTCCGTTTGATATAACGGTAAAAGTCCAGAACAGACCGAAAAGTACTGCAACAATACCCATAATTCCGCTCATAAATGACGGTTCTCTTCCCATTTTTACGCTTTTCATATTTTCACCTCATAAAACCGATACTATTATTTTATCACAAGTGTATACTGATTTCAACACGATTGTAGAACTGTTTTTTCTTAAAAACATCTTGTTTATTTTGGGTTTTACTGTATAATTGATTTGATTACCGAAAGTGAGGTATATATTATGAATAAAACCGAAGCAAAAAGAAGAGCTAAGGAGCTTGTGTCAAAAATGACGGTGGAGGAGAAGATTTCACAGCTTCTCTATAATGCTCCCGCCATTGAAAGGCTCGGCATAAAGGAATATAACTGGTGGAATGAGGCTGCACACGGTGTAGCAAGGGCAGGTACCGCAACCGTGTTTCCCCATGCAATCGCGATGGCTGCTACCTTTAATCCCGAAACCGTAAATAAAATCGGTGATGTTATTTCAACTGAAGCGAGAGCAAAGTACAACAAGAGCATCGAATACGGTGACTATGATATATTCAAGGGGCTGACCTACTGGACTCCCAATATCAATATTTTCCGTGATCCCCGTTGGGGCAGAGGACAGGAGACCTACGGTGAAGATCCGTTTCTTACGGCAACTCTCGGCTCCGCCCTTATAAAGGGTATTCAGGGCGAGGGTGAATTTCTTAAGGCATCTGCCTGTTCAAAGCATTTTGCAGGTCATTCGGGCCCTGAGGGAATGCGACACGGCTTTGATGCAATTATTTCTCTCAAAGATCTTCACGAAACATATCTTCCCGCATTCGAGCATACCGTAAAGAACGGTGTTACGGGTGTTATGGGTGCATATAACAGAACTAACGGTGAAGCCTGCTGTGCTCACTCGTACCTTTTAAGCAAGGTGCTTCGTAAGGACTGGAGCTTTGACGGTTATGTGGTTTCCGACTGCTGGGCAATTGCAGATATCTGCGGAGATCATCATATTGTTGATACAAAGGCGGAAGCCGCCGCCCTTGCACTCAAAAATTCCTGCGACCTTAACTGCGGTGAAACATATTCTGCTCTAATTGATGCATACGAGCAGGACCTTGTAACAGAAGAGGATATTACGGTATGCTGTGAAAGGCTTTACACTATCCGTCACCTTTTAGGTGAATTTGAGGAAGTACGTCCCTATAGTGACATTCCTTTTACTAAGGTTGACTGTAAGGAGCACAGAGCCTTTAATCTTAAAGCTGCCGAAGAATGTGTCGTTATGATGAAAAACGACGGTATTTTACCCATAGATAAAAACACAGAAAAGAGAATTGCTGTTATAGGCCCCAATGCCCTCTCCGTTACTGCACTTGAAGGCAATTACAACGGACACGCTTCCGAGTATGTAACCGTGGCAGACGGTGTAAGACGAGCATTCCCCGAAGCCGATATTGCTGTTGTAAAGGGCTCTAACTACTATAAGGAAAAGCTTCTTGACCACGACGGCCACGGCTATCTTCTTTCTGACGGACTTGCAGCGGCAAGTACTGCAGATATTACAGTTCTTGCTCTCGGACTTGACTGCTCCGTTGAAGGAGAAGAAATGTCAAACTTTACTGCTGATGACTTCTTTATGAAGGGTGACAGAAGATATGTAAATCTTCCCAAAACTCAGATAAAGCTTGCCGAAGCGGTATGTGATGTATGCGAAAATGTTGTCGTTGTAATTCTGTGCGGAAGTGCAGTTGACCTTGGCGAAAAGGTGAATAAGCACGCAAGGGCAATTCTTCACGCATGGTATCCGGGCTCTCAGGGAGGTAAGGCAGTCGGAAATATCCTTTCGGGCAAAGTATCCCCCTCGGGCAGACTTCCCGTAACGGTATTCAGCTCAACGCACGATATCCCCGCTTTCGAGGACTATTCAATGAAGGGCAGAACCTACAGATTCATTGAGGGGGAGGCTCTTTATCCCTTTGGCTTCGGTCTTTCATATGCGAAGTTCTCCTACAGTAATCTTAAGCTGCTTGAAAACGGGGAAAATACACTTAAGGTAAGTGTTGATGTTACCAATGAAAGTAATATAAATGCGGAAGAAAGAGCACAGCTTTATGCGAAGTTTTCTGATTCAAGAACCGTGACTCCCCGTTTCCAGCTTTGCGGAATTTCCGCTCTCACACTCGGTGCAGGGGAGACAAAAACTGCGGAATTTACAGTTGATAAATACTGGCTCAGTGCTGTTTTGGAGGATGGCTCAAGAACCGCTCCCGACGGAAAGATAACTCTTTTTGCAGGCGGTCACCAGCCCGATAAGAAAAGTAACGAGCTTGCAGGCTGCAACTGTGAAAAAATTGTGCTCTGATAAATCAAAAAGTATACAAAATCCCCTCTGCCCGAAAGCAGAGGGGATTGTTTTCACCGCAAAAGGTCAGCTGAACATTGCCTCGATATTTGCAATTTCCAAATCGGAGCCTGCCGTGATAACAATACCTACAATGTAGCCGCCGACAGCACGGATATACCATGCCTGTTTCATTTCAACTCCATTAGATATGACATTTGCTGTAATCTTCTTATATTCTGTAATTCCGAAAAATACATCTTCAATATCTCCAAAACTAACTACTGTGTGTCTGTCAGAAGATTCATTTACAATCTTCTGTTTCAATTCGTCAAGATATTCATCTGCGGTAAGCTTTCTGAAGGCAGTAAGCATTGTGTTTTCGTAACATACTACAACATTACCACCCGTATGACTCTGCGCTATCATATCATAAATTGATGCCTTTTCCACAAGTGCTTCCTGAATAAAATTACGATCATTCTCTTTCTGTGCACCATCCATCGCATTTACGATTTCCTCGTCAGTAAAATAAATCCAGCCTGCAGGCTTTGTAAAGGTAAATCCGGCAAATTCATTTACATAAACATCCCCCGTAATGACCCCGCCTGAAACTTTGACAGCTTCAACCTTTTCGGTGGTAGTCTCATCAACAGCATCCTGTGAAGAATCCGGCATATCACCTGAGCCGCAGGAAACAAAGGAAAGAGCAAGTAATACAGCTAAAAGAACAGCAATAATTTTTTTCATAATTAAACCTCCTTTAAACTACGGAATCATTTTTCTATAATTCAATAATAAGGCTTTTTTTGCACGATTGCAACAGATTTTTTTCAGATTTCTTTTCAGGTGTTTGCAGTTGCTTTTTTTGTACATATATGGTATATTGATTTATATATAACCGAAAGTGAGGGGAATTACATTGGCAAAGAAAAAAAAGCCAAAGGAAATAAATACTCATCCTAACCGTATAGGTATAAAGGAAGCTGCAGGCTATACTATTGCGGAAGCAGGCAATATGTTTAACCTTACATATATTTCAAGCTATCTTAAGATGTTTATGACAGACGTTCTTAAGATAGACCCCATTATGGCTTTCATAATGTTTATAACTACCCGTCTTTGGGACTGTATCAATGACCCTATATGGGGTGCTATGGTTGCAAAGAAGCCGCCGAAGAAGGACGGAAAATTCCGTCCCTACCTCAAGTGGGTAGCACTGCCTCTGGGAATTGCAACTATCGTGTGCTTTTTGCCCTATCATAAGCTTACAACAAACACAACAGCACTTCTGATAATCTGTTTCATTACATATACCTTCTACGGAATGATGTATACGGGAATGAATATTCCTTTCGGGTCACTTGCATCCGTTATCACCGATGACCCCAAGGGCAGAACACTTCTCTCCACTTTCCGTTCCATAGGCTCGGGTGTGGGCGGTGCAGTAGTTTCGCTTATTGCTCCCATGGTTATCTATTCCACAGTTTTCAATGCAGACGGCACTGCTATGACAGACTCTGCAACAGGAAAAATAGTACAGGAAGCAGACGGAATGAAAATGTTCTGGTTTGCACTTGCTATGGGTGTTCTTTCAATCGTTTTCTATTTGTGGGGATATAAGACCACAAAGGAGAGAGTTCCCTCCGAGCCCGAACCCAAGGTCGATTTCAAAAAGACCTATCTCGGACTTCTGAAGTCCCGTCCCTTTGTCACGGTTGCTCTTGCAGGTGTTCTCGTAAGCGGTCAGCTTCAGTTTAATTCCTTTAACGCATATCTTTACAAAAACTATTTCCTGAACACGAATCTCAGCATCGTGGGAACTGTATGTAACTACCTTCCTATGGTAATTCTCATTTTCTTTACCCCCAAGCTTGTTGAAAGGTTCGGTAAAAAAGAGCTTTGCGGAAATATGTCCGTAATTTCAGCTATCGCTTCGGTTGTTATTGCAATAGTTGCAAATAACGATAAGATTCTTTATATGCTTGACCCTGTAAACGGCAGACTTCCCGCATGGATATTTATGGTGGGACTTCTTATAATCGGCTTCGGCTATACCTTCGTAAGTCTTACTACCTGGGCTGTTGTTATGGATGTTATCGACTATCAGGAATATAAAACAGGCATCAGAAATGAAAGTGCTATCTATGCTGTTTATACATTCTCAAGAAAGCTCGGACAGACTATCGCTGACGGAAGCGGACTTCTTCTTTTACAGTGGGCACAGTATAACGGTGACACGGCAGGTCTCGGCTTCATTGAAGCAAACGGAACAAGCCGCAAGATCATGCTTATTTGTACGGTAATTCCTGCGGTGGTTTACACAGGTGTATGGCTTCTTATGAAGTTCGGATATCCTCTGGACAGAGAAAATCTTAAGCCCGTTTATGCACATATAAGAAGCAAGAGAGCAGAGGAGGAACAGCTTTCTCAGGCAGATCCGCTTGTATGATATTTCTTGACAAATAAAACACAATAATAATATAATTATAATGTAAAGCAATTACTTGAAAGGAGTAGTAATCTATGGGACTTATAAAAGCAGGTATCGGAGCACTGGGCGGAGTGCTCGCCGATCAGTGGAAAGAGTTTTTTACCTG
Organism: uncultured Ruminococcus sp.; assembly: GCA_964440255.1. GTDB lineage: Bacteria > Bacillota > Clostridia > Oscillospirales > Acutalibacteraceae > RUG806. The sequence continues at coordinate 23,410 of CAYTRD010000005.1, forward strand.
TGATTCCATCGGCGACGATGTGCTTATTGTCAAAGGACAGAAAAGCGTATCTGCTCGTTCTTCAAATACAAAGGGAAGTGACAACGTAATCACATCAGGCTCGGGCATCGTTGTTGCCGACGGTCAATGTATGATAATCGTGGAACAGGGCAAGGTAGTTGAAGTCTGTGCAGAGCCCGGACAGTTTACCTATGATGCATCAACAGAGCCCTCAATATTCTCGGGTAAGTTCGGCGAAAGCCTTAAGGAATCCTTCAAATTAGTCGGTAAGCGTTTTACCTTCGGCGGTGACGCTGCAAAGGATCAGAGGGTTTATTACTTCAATACGAAGGAAATTATGAATAACCTTTTCGGTACAAAGGCTCCCATTCCTTTTAGGGTAATGATCGACCCCAAGCGTGATATTGACTATGAAATAACTATCCGCTGTAACGGTATGTTTACCTTCAGAATCGTCGATCCTCTTCTTTTCTACACTCATATTGCGGGAAATGTGTCAGACGAGTACAGAAAAGAATCTATAATGGAACAGCTTAAATCCGATTTCCTTGATGCACTTCATCCTGCATTTGCAAAAATGTCGGAGCTCGGAATCCGTTACAGTGCAATTCCTGCACATACGAAGGAATTGGGCGAAGCGATTGATACCGCTATGGCAGAAAAGTGGAAGCTGGGCAGAGGTATTAAAATTGAAAATATCAGCTTCAATGCTCTTAATGCTCCCAAGGAAGACGAAGACGAGATTCAGAGAATCAAGAAGTCAATCATAATGTCCGACCCCATGCTTGCAGGCGGTTATCAGACTACAGGTATGACAGATGCTGCTATGGATGCCGCAAATAATACTAACGGTGCGGTAAATGCATTTATGGGAATGGGTATGGCAGGCAATATGATGGGAAACACTGCTGCACTCTTCCGGCAGGGTATGGCACAACAGCAGGCTCAGGCACAGCAGACTCAGGCAGACGGTTGGAAATGCTCCTGCGGTACTGTAGCAACCGGAAACTTCTGTCCTCAGTGCGGAAATAAAAAGCCTGCTCCGAAAGGCTCATGGAAATGCTCCTGCGGAAATGAAAATACAGGTAATTTCTGTTCCAATTGCGGAAATAAGAATCCCGATGCACAGTGGACCTGTTCCTGCGGTACGGTAAACAAGGGAAATTTTTGTTCCGAGTGCGGAACAAAGAAAGCTTGAGTAAATACTTTTATGAGAGAGGTTTAGATTATGGCAGTATTTCAGTCTATAATGTCAAATTTTACTACATTTTTAATGGCAATAATTCTCACAGTCATTCCTTATGCAGGCTTTGAGCTTCCCATAATTGACAATGCGGAAGAGGACTGCCTTCTTACAGTTGAAATGATCTCAGATGTTCATATCGAAGAAAAAGAGCTTTTCCGTCAGATGTTTATGATTTCCGGACTTACAAATATCAAGTATGCAAAAGCAGATGTTGATGCAATACTCATAAACGGTGACATCACAAACTATGCAGACGAGCCCTCACTTGCAAAGTATTATGATATTATCAGTAAATACAGCTCTGTGCCCGTAATCACTTCTGCAGGTAACCACGATATAGGTCATGTAGGTGACAAAGATGTTACCGATATCTCCCGTGAAGAAGCAAAGGCAAACTTCATCAGATACAATAACGAATATATGGGCACGAATAACACGGAAAATTACTATACCACCGAAATCAACGGCTATAAGTTTATCGTTCTCGGTGATGATGTTATCGACGGCGGTCATTGGGACGGTATGGATATTTCTCCCGAGCAGATGGCATTTTTAGACGAAGAGCTTGCCGCAGCAAACGGAGAACCTGTATTTGTATGCTGTCATTGGCCCGTTGACGGAAAGAACGGTCAGGAGATAATCTATCCCGACGGTGAAATTGAGCTTGATAAGAACGATATCAAGTCCGTTATGGAAAAATACGAAAATGTTTTCTATATCAGCGGTCATATCCACGGCGGAATCAAGAGCACAGCCGCTGCCGAGTTCTGTGAAATGGCAAATGTTGAACAGGAAAACGGCGTAACCTATGTTTCACTTCCCACCTACGGCATTATAAATTCCTTCGGTTATCCCTGGTCAGGCACAGGCATACAGATGGAAGTATATGAAGACCACATAGTTTTCCGTCCCCGTAACTTCATTACAAATCAGTGGTTCACAAACGCAGTATACTCAATTGACCTTGTATAAATTATAACAGCAAAAAATCACCGTGATCGTTTTTTCGGTCACGGTGATTGTATTTTAAGTATTTTCTTCTCTCAAAGAGTCAATGATATTGTTTTTCTTTATTTTATTTACCGAATAGAACATACTTATGAAAACGATTATGAATACGCTGAGGATCGCCGTAAGATATGTGCCGACGGGGATATAGAAGTCTATATCATATCCGCTTTGGCTTACGATAAAATAAATCACAAGCGTTATGACAGTTGACACGGGCAGAGAGAACAGCAGGCTCTTAAGACCGTATAAAAGTGATTCATACAGCATCATTTTGTAAAGTCCCTGCTCGGTAAGACCAACGGAACGCAGTGTTGCAAATTCTCTTCGTCTTAAAGCAATATTGGTTGAAATTGTATTAAAAACATTTGCCGCTGCAATAAGAGAAATAAGAATAATGAAGCCGAATGCCAGAACCTTTGCTATAATGACGATTCCTCTTACGGTTTCAACATTGACCGCATAATTTATACAGGATACCTTGTCTGCAAGATTGAACTGATGAATTGCCGTTCTGAGCTGCTTTTCCGTGTTGCTGTGATCCTTTGCAAGGAAATATGCATTTATCGAGTGCTCATCATTTGCGAAAGCTGTATATTCCATCATACTCTCGGGATAAAAGAAGCAGGTCATTCCGCTTGTAAAATAAGGTCTTTCCGTAAGAACTGCACCCACATTAATGCTGTAATTCTTTTTTACCTCGGCTTCGGTAAGAATTCTTACTTCCTTCTTTGAAAGGTCTTCGTCCTCGTTGCCTGCTTGTCTGTACTTATAGTAGGTGACGCCGTTTTCTTCATATGTTTCTTCAATAAAAAAGCCGGGGATACTTAAGGTTTCACTGACTTCTATAGTGTCCGGTAAGACTTTTTTATCAAAAAATGTGAAAATAAACATCTGCTGCCTGTCGTTATCATCCATGGTGATGAGTGTAATGCTGTCATAAAGAAGAGCCTTCGGAGCATCCTTGTTGAAATAATCCTCCTCGTCCAGCTTCATTGCTTTCAGGTATTCCCTGAAGGCTTCGTCGTTTATAAAGCATATCTCAACATCTTTGCTTGTGTATTCGGTTGTTTTCTTGTCATATATATTCCTGTAATGCTTCAGGAAGTCATCCGATATAAGCTCGGTTTTTACTTCAAAATATTTTGAAACCTCTTTGTTTACAGCAAAGGAATCTGCACTTGTTACGGAGTTTACTGCCTTTTGGAAATTCTCTTCATCTTCATCTGTAAGAACACCTGTATAGTCCTCAAAAAGTGCAATATCGTATTTCATATCCTGTACCTGCATTTCAATTGATTCTGTGGCATAAGAAGCCAGAGAAGATGCAGAAATGAACATAACCACCGAAACAAAAAGCGAGAACACCGTAACGGCATATTTCTTTTTACTTCTTTTGAAATTTTTTGATGAAATAACACCGGACAGTCCGAAAAGCTTATTGGTAATGGGAGATATTTTTACATTCTTTTTAGATATTTTAATATCCTTATTCTGCCTTATTGCTTCCACAGGACTTATTTTAACAGCTCTTTTGGCGGGAATGTATGCTGATAAAAGTACTGTCAGTATGCCGATAACGGCAGATGCAATGATCGCAGGCAGGGAAATTACAAATCTTATCTCAAGCCCGTCAAACTGTGTAAGAAGTGTGGCTATAACGGGACTTAATGCCTTGAAGGTTACTGCAATACCGAGACAGCCGGATATCAGTCCCAACGGCACACCTATGATACAAAGAGCTACGGCTTCAAAAAGAACACTTTTCATAATCTGCTTTTTTGTTGCACCTATGGATTTGAGAAGTCCGTACTGCTTTGTTCTTTCGCTAAGAGATATTGAAAATGAATTGAAAATAAGTGCTACGGAGCCGAAAACGATAATAAATATAAGAACTGCACCAAGGCCTATAAAAAGTCCCTCGAATGCATTATCGTGAAGACACAGGGAGAACATAAGAAGATTTGAGTTTTTCTTGAGTGTTCCCAAATCTTTATAGCTATTCATAAATTCGTTATAGTCTGAGGGCTTTTCTAAAGTGCAGAAAAGAGTTTTAAGTCCGTCGGAGCTTTCTTCCTTAATTGTATAAGCTGTATATCCGGGGGCGTGATAGGGCTCATAGCCTGTGTAATCACCTCTTTTGCAGAAGCCTACAACAGTAAAGGTCAATTCTTCGGTGTTTACAAGTGTTTCGGATTCACCCATATACGAATTTTCCTGACAGAGAAAGTCGTCATATTTATGTGCTTCCGTGTCAGTCCATTGTCTTTGCCCGACTTCAAGGGTGAGTGTATCGCCGAGCTTTATTTCAACACCGCCGTTTGTGAGAATGTGCTCGGAAACAATAAGCTCTCTGTCGTTTTCGGGCAGTCTTCCGGAAATTACATTTATAGCGGAAATTTCTGAAAAATCAGAGGGTACTCCTGCTATAAAAATATACGGCTTCGCTTCATTCAGACTTCCGATTTCAGCATAGCCTACATCTTCTGCTACAGTAAAGTCCGAAACTCTTCCGTCTGCGGTTATTCTCTCGGCGTCGGCTGTGTCTATTCCGTGAAAGGACACATGGTAAGCACCGTTATTTTTAATTGCATAGTCTATCAGGAGATTCTGCACCGTGACAAAGGATTCTATTGTTGCGGTGAACATAGAAACGGAAAGAATTATTCCGATAATAGTAATAACTGTTCTTGTTTTGTTCTTTTTAAGATTCTGTAAGGTGTATTTTTTGAAAACATTCATTTTCTGCACCTCACTTGCGAAGAAGATTGTCCGATGTGATCTTTCCGTCACTTATGGTGATGATTCGGTCAGCCTGCAAGGCTATGCTTTCATCGTGGGTTATGACAATGAGTGTTTGTCCGTACTTCTTATTTGCAGCTTTAAGAAGCTCAATAATATCACTGCTGTTTTTAGAGTCCAGATTGCCCGTAGGCTCGTCTGCAAGCACAACGGCAGGGGAGCTTATAAGTGCTCTGCCTATGGAAACTCTTTGCTGCTGACCGCCCGAAAGCTCATTCGGCAAATGGTTTTCTCTTCCCTTGAGTCCCAATGTTTCAATAAGCTCATCAAGAATACGGTTGTCGGGTGTTCTTGAATCCATAAGAAGGGGTAGAGTTATGTTTTCCGTCACATTGAGCACGGGAATGAGATTATAAAACTGATAAATGAGCCCTACCTGACGGCGGCGGAATATTGCAAGCTGATTTTCATTCTGCTTATACACATCCTGTCCGTCAAGATACACCTTGCCCGAGGTAGGCTTATCAACACCGCCTAAAATATGTAAAAGTGTTGATTTGCCCGAGCCCGAAGCACCTACGATTGCAAGGAACTGTCCTTTGGGTACTGAAAAGCTCACATCGGAAAGTGCGTGAACGGCATTTTCGCCGCTGCCGTAAATTTTGGATAAATTTTCGATTTTAAGAATATCCATATTGTTCACTCCTTTTTCTTTGTGAGTTCAGTATAAAATATACGGATGACTTTACGGTGACTGTGAAGTGACAAATCTGTCACAAATCATAATTTATATATTTTAATTACAAATTTTGCACCGCCGTTTTTTATGTTTTCTGCTTTTATTGTTCCGTTCTGATTCTGTATTATTGACCTTGCAAGGTTAAGACCGATTCCGAAGCTTTCTTTTGAGGTATTTTTGCCCTTATAAAAACGCTCAAAAATATGCGGTATATCTTCTTCATCAAAGCCGTTTCCCGTATCTGTTACGGTAATTTCCGTATACAGGGGATTATTTTGTGCATTTATTCCGATCGTGCCGTTTTCGGGAGTATGCTCGACGGCATTTTTAATTATATTTGAAAGTGCTTCCGAAAACCAAATAAAGTCTCCTGTGAAAGAAACATTTTCGCAATCGGTTAAAATACAGATATTTTTTATATCCATGGGTATGAGAAGCGGTTCGACAGCTTTTTTTATAAGTATTGAAGCATCAATTTCCTGTTTTTCAAACTGAATCGTACCTGCATCTATTTTTGAAATTTTAAGAAGTGCAGTAATCAATTTTTCGGTTCGTGATATTAAAGAAGAAAGCTCTCTTAAAAGGCTTTCTCTTCTTTCTTCGGTGATATCACAATCCTGTAAAAGTGTAAGAATAAGATTTATGCTTGTAAGGGGAGTGCGAAGCTGATGTGAAAGGTCTGCAATTGAATCGGCAAGAAAGTTTTTTTCTTTATTAAGCAGATCTCTTTGCTCCGAAAGGCGGATAAACATTTTCTCTATCTGCGTTTCAAGAATTGAAAGCTCGCCCTCTTTAAATTCGTTTATGGTAAGAATATCCTTGCCCTGAAGAATCTTATCAATTGAATCTGTAAGCTTTTCAATGTTTTTGTACCGATTTTTTGTGAGCAGTAAAAAAACCGAAAGGGAAATTATGCAGAAAATGAGGGCAGGGAAAACCGTCACAGGCTCAATAATATAACAGACGATGCAAAAAATAAGCCCTATGACGGAATAAATTACGGTAAATTTTTTGATTTCGGGATTAGTAAAAAGCTTCATTATTTCCCTCCCAATTTATATCCAAGTCCTCTTACCGTGAGAATTATTCTCGGGGATTGTGCATCGTCTTCAATTTTTTCACGAAGTCTTTTTATATAAACCGTAAGCGTGTTATCGTTTACAAAATCTCCGCTTACATCCCATATTTCCGACAAAAGTCTGTTTCTTGTAAGTACGGTATCGGGGTTACTGACAAAAACAAGCAGGAGCTTATATTCCAGTGCCGAAAGAAATACATCGTTTCCGCCTTTTGTGACAACGCCCTTATCTATGTCAATACAGACATCCAAAAGCTTTATTACAGACTGTCCTCTGCCGTAGCGTCTTAATACTGTTTTTATACGGGAAATAAGCTCTTTGGGGCGGTACGGCTTTTCGATATAATCGTCAGCACCCATATCAAGTCCTGTCACAACGCTGAATTCATCGGAGGAGGCAGTAAGGAATATTATCGGTGTATCGGATTCGCTTTTGATTTTTCTGCAAAGACTGAAGCCGTTGCCGTCGGGAAGCATAATATCAAGCAGGATAAGGTCAAACTGATTTTCATCCGTTATATTTTCGGCTTCCTTGAAATTCAGGGCAAAATACGGCTCAAAGCCCTCATTTTTCAGAAGCTCACTTAAATTTTTTACGATAGTAATATCGTTTTCAATAATAAGTATTTTTATCATAATATCACCGATGTTGATTATAATATCCTGTTATTTTTATGTCAACAAAAGTGACATATCAGTAATATATCCCCTTTTCTGTTATAACGGCATCCGTTTTTATATCGTTTTTGTCGGTGGGGATATTATCCGTTATTAATTCGTGAAAACAAAGACAGATTTTTGCAGTTTTTATTTTTTCCAAAAATATATCATAAAAGCCTGCACCGTGACCGAGCCTTTCACCCGAAAGGGAAGCACTTACACAGGGAATTACGGAAATATCAATATTATTTACAGCTTCCTTTTCGTTATAGCTTACAGGCTCTCTTATCCCCATATATCCGCTTGAAAATACTGTATCTGTTTTTATTTCCACGGGCACCATAATGCCTTTTTCAATGCATTTGGGAACATATACCTTTTTACCCGAAGTCAGGGCATCTTCAATTATAAGTGAGGTGTCGGGCTCATTATCGGTTGAAATATAAATAAAGATGCTTTCAGCACACTTATATTCGGAGAGTGAAAGAACAAGTTTTTGTATCGCTGTACCGCTCTCTTTTTTGTAGCTGTTACTGAGGGTACAAAGTCTTTCTTTTATTTCACTTCTTAATTCTTTTTTTGTCATAGTGTCACCGTCTTTCACATAAAGGTTAGCATAAAAATGCTTATTTGTAAACAAAACTGTTTACGAAATCAGGTATAATTGATATAATGGAGCTAAGAACACAGAAGGAGGAAATTATATGAGCTTCAAGGAATATATAAAAAAGGCAGCCCTTGCCCCCGAAGAGGGCGATATTGTTGAATATATGACTATAAGGGACAGGCTCACTTCACATGTGCTTGTAAATTCCCAAAGGGAGATTGCCGGAACCTCCTGCAACTACGAAGCGGATGTAACGGGGCTTTATGAGGAGTTCGAAAAGCTTAAAAATGAGTGTGATTATAAGCTTACCTTCAATACTCTTATGATTAAAATTCTTGTTGAGGGATTAAAGGCAGCTCCCCGTCTTAATGCCCATATTGAATATAATCACCGTTCAACCAGCGGCAGAATTATTATAAAAAAGCATATTGATGTTTCAATGGCGGTGCTTCTCCCCAACGGAGAAACCTTTCTTGTAAAACTGCCGCAGCTTGAAGATAAATCCCTTGAAGAAACGGCTGTGCAGATAGAGGAAACAAAAAGAAAGCTTCTTAACACAAATCTCAGGAGAGTTATGTTCCAAGTCGGCGGTCAAAGGATGCTGGGACTTGCCTCAAAGGGTAAGCTAATTTCAACTGTATCACAGTTTAAGTCTGCTTATTTCGGCAAGGGCAAAATCACGAAATTTGGGAAGCTTTTTAAGAAGAAATACCGCACCGTAAACACCTCAGGTAAGCCTTATGACGGACTTCGGGTTGACGATTTCACCGAGGGCACCGTATGCTATACAAACTGGGGCACTTTATATGAAAATCTTGATGTGAATATCACATATATTCCCCCTATGTATCCGCAGGTATTCCTTTTTGCAACGGGAAGAGTAAAGGACACTGAATATGTGTATAAGGACGAAAACGGTGCTTTACAGCTCGGTACAAAGAAGCTTCTTCCCGTGACTCTGATATTTGACCATAAAATCGGCGGTGCAAACGATATTATTCCCTTTATAAAGAAGCTTGATGAAATTACAGGAAACCCCGAAATCATCCGGAATTGGTAGCATTTTACATTAAAAAAACAGTCTGAATTTAACTTCAGCCTGTTTTTTTTGTTATTATTATAGGAACCCCCGATTCCGCCAGGATTGGGGGAATCGGGGGTGATAAATCGTAAGATTTTTTCTTATTCTTCGTCTTCGATGCCTAAAACAGTATCAATGGGCAGGGATAAAACTATGCCCTTGGCTTCGCTGTGCATACCGCATTTTTCGCCGATAGCCTGCATTATCTGCAGCTTACGGGAATTTTCGGTCACGATGAAAACCATATCGTTTTCATTCTGCACGCCCATACCCCAGAAGCCTATTGTCTGTTCGTTGCCTATTCTTCGGCTCGGTACTACCGTTCCGCCGTAAGCACCCGCTTCTCTTGCGGCTTCCATTACATTTTCGCTGTAGCCCTGATTTACAACTACCGATATTAATGAATATTTAGAGTCGGACATTTTCTTTTCATCCTTTCCCGTTTTTTCAAAAAGTTTACTTTTATTTTCTTGTTCAAGCATTTTTATAATAAGTGAATTTGCACCTGTTATGGGTAAAGTGAAGGCGATACCGCTGTTTACAGTACCCAGCTTCAGCTTCTTTTTAAGCTTTTTGAGAAGCTCGTCTGCAAGCTCCTTTTTTACAAGGCTTATAAGAACTGTTTTATTGGGACTTCCGAGGCCTAATATGTCGATTATCTCGCTGGGTGCGGTGCCTACTGCGTGCCATTCATACTGAATGGGTACTTTGTATTCACTGAACATATCGGAAGCCTTGTTTGCAAGCTTCGGTGTCGTTATTAAAACGAGAGTACGCATAGGCTCATGTTTTTCGTGAGAAATCATATTCTTATTCCTCCTCTAACTCTATAATATCGTCGTAATCCATAGGAATCATATTGTCGGGGTTTGTAAGCTTTTGCTGCTTATCCGTCTTTATCTTATATGTAAGTCCCATAAGCTGAATAGCAATAAGGGGAGTTAGAGCAACGAGAGCCACGGCACCGAATGCATCTGTCATTATGTTTCCTCCTGCTGCTGTGCACGCACCTATGCAAAGAGGAAGCAAAAATGTTGATGTCATGGGACCGCTTGCAACTCCGCCTGAGTCAAATGCAATACCCACAAAGATTTTCGGAACAAATCTTGTAAGCACAAGAGCAATAATATAGCCGGGAATTATTATCCACTGAATGGGAATACCTGCAAGGATTCTTGTAACGGAAAGACCGATACTTACGGCAACACCGATTGAAAGACATCTGTTCATAGCCTTTGCAGATACCGTTCCGTTTGTAATGGACTGCACCTGGCGGTTAAGTATCTGAATTGCAGGCTCTGCTTTTACTATAAAGTAGCCTATAAGCATACCGATGGGTACAAGAAGCCATTTCTGACTGTTTGCCACTATCTCGCTTCCCAGCATTGTTCCTACGGGTGCAAAGCCGATATTAACTCCGCAAAGGAAAAATACAAGACCGATATATGTGTATAAGAAGCCGACAGAAATACGAAGCATCTGTCTTTTTCTGTATTTTTTTGTTATCAACTGGAAAATTATGAATACTGCAATAATGGGAAGAAGGGAAATGAGAACTTCTTCTGCAAAGTGAGGCAGCTCATTTACAAATGCAAGGAATACATCTTGCATAGTTTCAACCTCTATGATTTGAGTTGCTTCAATTACGGCTTCCTTAGGTGCATAGAAGAGACCGAGCAGCATAACTGCAAGTATGGGGCCGACGCTCGAAAGAGCAACAAGACCGAAGCTGTCGCTTGATGCGTTTTTGTCACCTCGCATTGATGAAAGACCGACACCTATAGCCATTATGAACGGAACTGTCATGGGGCCTGTGGTAACACCGCCTGAGTCGAAGGCAACCGCAAGGAAATCTGCAGGCACAAAAAATGAGAATATCAGAAGACCTGCATATAAAATCATCAGAAGAACCGACAGATTGATTTTTAATATGATTCTTAAGACTGCAAGTGCCAAAAACAGTCCGACGCCGATTGCAACCGTCCATATAAGTGTGGCATTCGGAATTGAGGGCACCTGATTTGAAAGCACCTGTAAATCAGGCTCTGCAATCGTGATAAGTACACCTGTTAAGAAGCTTACGGTAAGTATCAGAAATACATTTTTTGATTTTGATAAGGTACCGCCTATACCCTCACCCAACGGGCTCATTGCCATTTCTGCACCAAGCTGGAACATACCCATACCTAATATAAGCATAAGTGCACCGCCGAAGAACATTACCATATTTCCCACATCGAGCGGTACAACAGAAATGCTGAGCAGTAAAACGATGGCAGTTATAGGTAAAACGGCAGACAGGGATTCCTTGATTTTTTCTTTTAATTTGAGGTTCAGTAAAAACGCCTCCTTGTCTGTTTTTTTTCGATTTGTAATAAGCTTTTGCTGATCCGGATAAAACCTGATTATATTATATACATTATATTAAAATCTTCCTTAAAAATCAAGTCATACGGTAATCGAATAATCTGTTACAAAAGGATATATACAAATAACCGAAAATCTGTATAACAAAAAAACCTGCACACCATAGTATGCAGGCTCAAAATTATTTATCAATTGACTTCATTGTGGGGAACCTCGAAAGTTAATCGGCACAACTCTTCATAAGTCTCCGTAAACGCCTATTTTATAGGTTTCTTCATAACTGCGTTTTACGCAAATCTTCATAAGTGTTCATACGGCCTGTTTTAATTGGCGTAAGATTTGGCGTAAATTGGCGTAAGCAAAATTATTGACCGAAGCAGCTGTCAAGCCCTTCAAATTCCTTCTGCTTTAGTTCCTGGGTCACGTCGACATAAATATCCATCGTGGTTGTAATATCCTTGTGACCAAGCACATCCTGCATCACCTTGATATTTATTCCTTGCTCACAAAGACGTGTAGCAAAAGTGTGTCTCAAGGAATGGCAACTGAACAGTGGGAGCAGAAGTGGAAATTCTGCATCGTCGGGAGCGTTATCAAGGATCTCATTGTTGCAATCTCTCACAATACGACGAATAGCTTTGTTGAGCGTTCCCTGGTGCTGCGTTTTGCCATAACGGTTTATAAAGATAAAATCCGTATAGCCATCAACGGTCACTTCGCAGTGTATTTCTGCATCCTCTTGATACTGCTTTTCCTGCAGGAAGGCATCTCTTACAAAATCCATCATGGGTATCGTGCGTGTGCCTGCCGCAGTCTTAGGCGTGTTGACGGCAAAATGGCAATGCTTGGAGTCGCCCTTATTGTAGTACACAAGAGTATGATTGACATTGATAAGTCCTTCATCCAAATCAATGTCGCACCATCTCAGTCCTGTGAGTTCACCTACGCGCATTCCTGTCCCAAGCATAATAGAAAATACCGGATACCAATGGTTGTAAATGGGACTATTCTTCAGGAAATCCAAAAACAGTTTTTGCTCCTTGACGGTTAAAGCCTTCCGCCTTTCCTGTTGGAATTTATGGGTCTGCTTTAACTCCTTGAGCAAGCGGTCTGTTGGATTTACACGAATGTACTCATCGTCCACCGCCAGATTAAACACCTGATGCAGAAGGTTATGAACGGTATCCATTGTAGACACACTCATAATCTTTTCATCGACAAGGTAGTTGTAAAAGCGACGAACATCGGACTTCTTCACCTCCAACAACCGAGATCTGCCGAAGCTCTTTCGGATAAAGTTATTGTACATATAACAGTAGTTCTGGAAGGTGTTGTCCTTGAGTCCGCGCTTTAACGTACACCACATATCAAACATATCATTGACCGTGATACGCTTGTTTTCAACCCTAATACCATCCCGTTTATCGCTGATGATCTCCTCTTCTTTTTCGCGGAGCTCATCAAGCGTGGTGGCATATATGGTGTGGCGCTTTCCGTCCGGTGTGGTCCAACGGTAATCGTATGTACCGTTTTTCCGTTGAGATTCGCCCTTGCGGAGCTTGATGCGGTTGCTGTCAAGTCGTTTGCTTACATTATTCTTTTTTTCTGCCATAATAGCATCTCCTTTCCTCGTGTGAGAAAAGGTTTTGCAATTCGGTTATTTAATTATATAGCAGATACGCCTATTTTTCAAGACCTTTCCCACACATAAGCTTGACGTTGAATTTTATATTGAGTAGGATCTCTCAATATATTCGTCAAGCTTTTTACGTTTTAATAATCTTTTTGTGCCGATCCAAAGCACAAACTCACAATCCTCCTTGTCTGAAAGCTCTCTTAATTTATGTATTCCTATACCGGAATAAGCTGCGGCCTCTTCCAAGGTAAGATTCGCTTTCTCCCAAACGGGAACTTCTTTTTTGATCATCTTTAAACTCCTTTCCGACGAAACAAAAAATGACCTCGGAGGAGCCTCTCCAAGGTCAAAAAAACAAGTGAGTCTGACAGGACCCACTTGTTCACGCTAACAGTATAACATATTTACGTTCACTTGTCATCGGCAAAATATCGTCTTTTTATAGGCGAAAAATTGGCACAAAATAGGCATACTCTATTTAGGTGGTATATTCTATCATGATTTGGATATACTATATAATAAAGTTGCGATGAAAACTACATTCAACAGTTGACTTAATCGCAACGTTGTGATATACTTTTATCATCGAGAAAGGAGTACTGATTCTATGTATATTAACAGAACTGTAGAAAACGCAATACTTGCTGCGGGGGAATCCTTCCCCTGCGTAGTGGTTTACGGTCCGAGACAGGTTGGCAAATCCACCACTATTGACCGTTTATTTGGAGATAAATACAAAAAGGTAACGCTTGATGATGGTGAGGACCGCGCACTGGCGCTCAGTAACCCGAAACTGTTTTTAGAGAGTTACGGGTGGCCTATTGTCATCGACGAGATACAGAAGGCTCCAAAGCTTCTGGACGAGATCAAGAAAATTATCGACGAACAACGCCTTACCTGGATGAAAAACGGCGAAGAAAGAAAACTGATGTATATCCTGACCGGTTCTAATCGTTTTGAACTTCAGGAGGGCATTTCCGATTCTTTAGCAGGACGCTGTGGTGTCATCGATATGGCATCTTTCACCTTTGCGGAGAAGAACGGATACAATGCGCCACTTTTTAATCCTGAAATCAGTGAGATAAGAAAAAGAGAAAGTGACGGCAGAAAGTATATCAGCAAAAAGGAAATTTTTGAGGAGATATTTAAAGGCGGTATTCCCGATATTTGCACTGGTATTTCTGAGCGTGAAATCTATTTTAAGTCTTATGTGAACACCTACATTGAACGAGATGTTATGAAACTCATCGAAGCCTCCAGCGAACTGCAATTCCGTAATTTCATTTCTGTGGTTGCTTTACGCACAGCGCAGGAACTTCATTACGATCAGATCGCAAGTACCGTTGGCATCGATGTACGAACCTGTAAGCGTTGGATCTCTATATTGCAGACATCCGGCATTATCTATTTGTTGCAGCCGTATATGTCCAATATCTCCAACAGAATCATTAAGGCTCCTAAGCTTTACTTTATGGATACTGGTCTTTGTGCTTATCTTTGCAAATGGCCCAATGCCGAAATGCTGGAATCCTGCGCAATGAATGGTGCCTTCTTTGAGACCTATGTAGTAAGTGAAATCGTTAAAAACTTCTATGCCTACAACAAAGATCCGAAAGAGTTTCTTTTCTACTATCGTGATATCGATCAAAAAGAGATTGACCTTATTTATGTTAATGCCGGAGACATTTATCCAATTGAGGTTAAGAAAGGTGTTGCTCCCACAAAGCCTACCAAAAACTTTGATGTGCTGAGCAAATACAAATTAAACATCAAGCCCGGTCTTATTATAGATAACTGTGATCGCATTCGTCCCATTAACGAGAAGGCATACACCTTCCCAATCTATCTCTTGTAATTCAAGAACAATAAGAGTTGAAAGAATGTTGTTTGACTGCCACCCATGACTGCGGGGGCGAAAGACTAACAACACAAGAGCAGAAGAATTGTCACATTTCAAATGCAGACGAAAAGATGTCGCAAAATCGCAAGTGTGAACATTCTACATTCTTAAAGAACAGGAAGAACCAAGGAACAACTCCCAATGTAGGTTTTACGATTTTGCGATAACATGACTGCTCTCATTAACGCAAAAATCACTTTTCAGTACGGTAAAAAACCTGTATCTATGCGGACTTTTCGGTAGGTCGAATAACTACAGATTCAGAGCACAAAAATGCCTGCAAAAAACATAGTTGTTTTCGCAGGCATTTTGTATTAATAATAGTGTTTTTTTCTGCATCTTTATTTTCACCCAAACCCACTATTGGACGATACAATTATAGCATATTCACATTCCCTTGTCATCGGCAAAACTGTGCCAATTTTGTGCAAATTTACTGCTACTATTCAAAGCTATTATAAAGGGCAATATGTCAGTATGGCGTCTGACATAACAAGTGATCTGAGTCTAGTGGCGAACAAGATCTCAACTTAGTGGTACACATGAAAGCCTTGTGATATGCAAAAGCCCCGGAGTCAAATCCAGGGCTTTCATCATCGAAAAATAAGAACCGAATGCCTGCCGCCTATGACTGCCGGGAAGCATCAATGCTTTTTATATCACACCCGAATTGACGGAATTTCGGCAAGGCAATCACACTCTCCGCCTAAAAGTAAGCAGGCAAACATCTCAAAAAGGCTTTGTTTATGTAGGGTTCCAATAACCAAAACCATGTTACGCAAGCGGGCACAATTTTTACCCCTTTGCGTAACATAGTATTATCACAACTTTTACCAATATTCATCCAGCATCACTATTCCGTTATAGCCTTTACATAGTTTACTAACTCAGTAAAATCAACTTTTCTATCGCTGTTCCAAGAAATGCGGACAGCTTCGCTTACTCGCAATTCATCAAGTCCCATTGACGTCAATACATAACTTGGAGAGTGACTTCCGGAGTTACACGCTGAACCATTTGAGAAAGCGTAATCATCTTTCATCGCAAGGAAAATACCTTCTGCATCTACACCATGAAAACTAATGTTTACGGTAGTAGGCAAACAATATTCTTGTTCCCCATTGAAAGAGTAGTTTAATCCATTATTGCTCTCGACAAAAGCACCTTTTATCTCAGCGCATTTTTTCATATGCTTTTCGCACTCATTGTTACACAACTGAGCCGCTAATGCAAATCCTGCAACTAAAGCGACGGGTGTAGTGCCGGGTCTGAATCCTCGTTCTTGTTGACCACCATACATTAAAGGTTTAACGGGTGGGCGTTTATAACTCTTATCTCTTTTTATAACGATTGCTCCAACACCTTGAGGACCACCCAATTTATGAGCAGTAACACTTAACATATCATACTTGGTGTTTCTCAATTCATCATTGAGTTTTCCAAAACCTTGTGTGGCATCAATATGAAAATATGTAGGCGTCTTTTCAAGAGCTTCTCCAACCTCTTTAATAGGTTGGATTATTCCGGTTTCACTATTAACGTGCATAAGAGAAACAAGCAGAGTTTTATCTGTTACTAATTCCAAAATTTGTTGCGGTTTGATTCTACCTGTTTCATCTGGAGCAACAAAGTCCACAACGCAACCGTGTTTTTCAAGATATTTCATAGCTTCAAGAACTGATTTATGTTCGATAGTAGTAGTTATGAAATGATTCTTGCCAGTTTCATTAGCGTATTCAAGCAAACCAAGAATAGCCATATTATTGCTTTCAGTAGAACCGCTTGTAAAAAGCACATCAGTTGCATCAACCTTTAAAATCTCCGCGATTGTTTTTCTTGATGCAGAAACAATCTCTTTGGCTTCTGTTCCAAAAATATGTGTTCTACTATCGGCATTGCCATATTCTTTTCCATCAAAGAATTCTTTTAACTGAGCTCGAATGACATCCTTTAAGAATCTACGCGGACTTTTTACCGGAAGATGCTCATACAAGGACATAATCGCATTTTTGTTAAAAGGATAAAGCGTAACTTCTTTGCCCTCGATGGTGGTAGTTTCCCATTTACAGGGCGGTGCAAATTTACTTATCGGCAAGTCCTCTAATGCTGCGCCGTTCTTGTTCCAATCTCTGAGAGTATCGGGGTCACAATAAATCGCATTGAGGTATCTTGCAGACATTTGAACCAAGAATTCCTCTGTGCTGAATGAGTTATAGGTAACGCTAATTTGATGTGTAACTCTATCAGTAAAGTTGTCTCTAAATTGGTCGTAGTAGTCGTTTGTAATACCAATAATAGCAGTAACTCTACACAAGTCGGCATAATCTCCACTGTGCTCAGTTGAAAGAACTGTAATCAACTCTGAGTCGATTCCGGTAAAGCCGGTAAAGTCTTCGATGAACAATGTGAGATTCTTGCCTTGTTTCTTCAAGTCTTTTCTCAGTTCAACAAAAACACTCTTGGTGCTTTCGCTTGATATGTCAGCACATCTCTGAACAACATCACGTGTAAACTTGTTAAGATAGTTTACGAGTTTTGTGATTTCGCTATCATCGTCTTTCAGAGTAGTTGCAAAGTCTTGTGCCAACGGGTCACCTTGCTTATAAACTTCGCGCAAGATTTTCTTAACGTTAAAATCATCAGCGGAGAAAATAGTGTTGTCCTTTAACACTTGGTCGCTCGGCGCAGTAATCACAGTATAGCACCTTGAAATAGCGCCACCTTCGCGTAACAAATGCTCTGTTACACGGCTATCTGCAAGGAAACTTGCGATATTCTGACAAATAGCAGATTTATAAGTTTCTTGAGATTTGTCGCTCTTTACTGCGGCAATATATGAGTAAAGAATATCGGTTTTAAATGTTTCTTCATCTTTAGCTTCTGATGAAGCAACAAATTTCTGCAGTTTCTTTTCAACTTCGGGGTCTTTGATTACTTGTTGTTCAATCAACTGAGAAAAAGCACCACGAACAGAGTTGTTCAAACGTCTTAAGAAAATCAACTGTTCATTTGCAGGATTATAAACCGTAGCGGGACTGTGTTCTAATTTTGCTTTCAAGTATCTAATAAGGTGCGATTTGCCCGTACCATTATCGCCGCGAACAATAATCATTCTATGCTCATTATCCGGGTTGTAAACAAGGTTATCAAATACCTCTGCTTCACTCATTACTTTAGGCGTAGCGGTGGTTTTTCCACCACGATATACTTCAAGTTGAGCAAATGGCATATGTGTAGCCATAAAATACGCATCTTCTGTAGCCATATCATCAGTCTTAATGGCATATCGTTCCATCACAGAAGAATATTGCTTCCAACTCATAGTTTACGCCTCCTTTACTGTAATATGTGTGAAGTCGTTTAAACTGAGTTTGACATACACTCGCTACCATCGCAATTATGAACCCGGTCTGGGAGAGTCAGTTCAAGCTTCTTGGTCTTCTCATCAAGTGTATAACTAACCAATCCCAGTCTAACGAGTTTGTCCAACTTTTCCAATGCTTTGGTTCTATTCTTAATACCGAGAATACTTTTTACCCCGACAACACCACCGGCCCACATACCGGCATTTACTTCGTTTTCATAGCCGCAGTATTTGGCGGTGCCTTTTCGGTAAGCCACACGGGCGGCAAGCTTTGCCCAAGAGCCCATTACTCCCTTACCTGTAGGCAGATTATTACGGGGAAGTTTTACCCATTCGTAGCACAATAAGCATTTCATACTGATTTCTCCTTTCTCTGAGTATAGAAAAAGAGCCTTGCTTCATAAAAGAAACAAGACTCTTTTTTGTTAAAAAACCAAATTGCAAACCCTTTTCTGTGCCAACTTTACATCGTTTGGCGTAAGGTTGGCGTAAATTGGCGTAAGTTGTGAATTTTTATTTTTCAAAAAGCCAGTGTTTATGCGGGTTTACGGGGTGTCGATTAGTCCAAAGGTTTCATTGTGGGGAAGAGGAGGACATCGCGGATCGCCTGAGAGTCTGTAAGAAGCATTACAAGACGGTCGATTCCGTAGCCGATACCGCCTGTGGGAGGCATACCGTATTCGAGAGCTGTAAGGAAGTCCTCGTCTGTGTGGTTAGCTTCCTCATCACCCTTTGCAAAGAGCTCTTCCTGTGCTGCAAAACGCTCTCTCTGGTCTATGGGATCGTTAAGCTCTGAATATGCGTTACACATTTCTCTGCCGTAGACATAAAGCTCAAATCTTTCAACAAGACCGTTTGAGCCGGGCTTTTTCTTTGTAAGGGGAGATACCTCAATGGGGTGGTCGCATACGAATGTGGGCTGAATCATCTTTTCTTCGCAGAATTCCTCGAAGAAGAGGTTCATAATGTCGCCCTTCTTGTGGTGCTTTTCAAATTCAACATGATGCTCTTTTGCAATAGCCTGTGCTTCTTCGTCGGTTTCAACTGCGGAGAAATCAACACCTGCATATTCCTTGATAGCATCTGTCATTGTGATTCTCTTGAATGGCTTTTCCATATCTATAACCGTGCCGTTGTAGCTGAGGACAGCAGAGCCTACAACCTTGTTTGCAAGGTAACGGAACATACTCTCTGTAAGCTCCATCATACCCTCATAGTCTGTATATGCCTGATAAAGCTCCATAAGAGTAAATTCGGGGTTATGACGGGTGTCAACACCCTCATTACGGAAAACTCTGCCGATTTCATAAACTCTTTCCATACCGCCTACGATAAGACGCTTGAGGTATAATTCAAGTGAAATACGAAGCTTTACATCCTCGTCAAGTGCGTTATAGTGAGTTTCAAAGGGACGGGCTGCCGCACCGCCTGCATTTGAAACGAGCATGGGAGTTTCAACCTCAATGAAATCTCTGCCGTCAAGGAAGTTTCTGATTTCCTTAATGATCTGTGAACGCTTCTTGAAGGTATCCATAACCTCGGGATTAACGATAAGGTCAAGATAACGCTGACGGTAACGGGTGTCAACATTTGTAAGTCCGTGATATTTTTCGGGGAGGGGGAGAAGTGACTTTGTAAGAAGTCTGATTTCCTTACAATGAACGGAAATTTCGCCTCTTCTTGTTCTGAAAACAAAGCCCTTTACCTCTACGATATCACCGATATCCCATTTTTTGAACTCTGCGAAATTCTCTTCGCCGATATCGTCTTTTCTTACATACACCTGCATTCTGCCGTCACGGTCATATACATCAATGAAGTTTGCCTTGCCCATATCACGCCATGTCTTGATTCTGCCGCAGATACAAACATCCTGATTTTCAAGCTCTTCAAAACGCTCATTGATTTCAGCGGAGCGGATATTCTGTCCTGCCTTTGTGATTTCAAAGGGGTCTTTGCCTGCTTCCTGTAAAGCTGCGAGCTTTTCAAGTCTTATCTTCTTTAATTCGTTAATGTCCTGCTCGGGAGCTGTCTCTTCGGGAGCATTTATGATTTTTTCTTCTGCCATTTTTTTCAGTCATCCTTTCGGAATATATTACAAAAAATTATTCAGATATCTATTATATATAAACAAATATAAAATTGCAAGGTTTTTTTGACATTAAGTAAAAGCTGATGTTCTGAGGGGCAATTTCTCCCAAAATGTCTTATTTTTATGCAAAATATTGACATTATAAAAATAAAATAATAATATATAAAGTGTGTGTTCATATTTTATTAATAATTTATATGCCGATTGAAAAAAAGGAGCATTGGAATGTCGGATAAACACAGAATTTCTGAATATATTGACAATTTATCATTTAAGAAATCGCTTTGCGTTGGTATCCATCCCGATGAAGTTTATGAAGCTATATGCAATCTGACATCTATGTATAACGATGTTCTTGCTGAGGCTTACGATGAAATGGACAGGCTGAAAAGCGAAGTTGAAGTTATGAAGCGTAATGCACAGCTTTTGGGTAACGCTTCCGTTGAAGCCGATAAGTCGAAAAACATAAATGTGCCTTTGTTTGACTATGAAAAAACTGAAGCACAGACTGAGAAAAAGGGAAGTGAAGCTGTCAGTCGTCCTGAAATGAATGACAGAGATATTCGACGTCTCAGACGCAGTGAGCTGCTCGAAATTCTCATTGAAAGCAGTAAGGAAAATGAAAAGCTCAGAGCACAGATAAACGGTCTTAATGCTGAAATTGAAGAGCTCAACGGCAAGCTTTCCGACAGAACCATTAAAATCGAAAAAGCGGGAACTCTTGCGGAAGCAGCTCTTCTTCTTAACGGCGTTTTTGACTCTGCACAGGCGGCAGCACAGCAGTATCTTGATAATCTTCAGTCTCTTTACGAAAGAGAAGAAGAAAACTGTATAAGAAAAGAAGCACAGGTTCGTGCTATAGCACAAAGACTTCTTGATGAAACAAATAAGAAGTGCAAAGAAATGACCAAGGAAGCAGAAGAAAAAGCGGCTGCTATGAATTCGCTTGCATATGAACGCTGTAAGGAAACTGAAAATGCAACAGCGATAAAATGTAAGGAGCTTGAAAACGAAGCAAGTCTTCGGTATGATGCTCTGACAGCAAAGGCACAGGATGATGTAGTGATATGAAAAAAAAGGAATTGGTAATGCCCTCGACAGAGGCACTTCAACGGGAGCTCAAGCGTGTAAGATACAGAGAAAATTACGGTAAAACCTTCAGAAGCACGGTTTACGCTCTTGTGACGGTTGCCGCAATAGCAATTTTAACAGCAACTATGATAATGCCTGTGCTTCAGATCTACGGCACATCAATGGCACCGACACTTCAGGACGGGGACATCATAGTAGCTGTCAAGGGCTCGGATTTTGAAAGCGGAGATCTGATAGCTTTTTACTATAATAACAAGATACTTGTAAAAAGAGTCATTGCCCGTGCGGGTGAATGGGTAGATATTGATGAAAAGGGTAATGTCAAGATAAACGGGATTGAGCTTGATGAACCCTATCTTTATGATAAGGCTCTCGGTGAATGTAATATAACATTACCGTATCAGGTGCCCGAGGGAAAGGTCTTCGTTATGGGGGATCACAGAAGCATATCTGTGGATTCGAGAAATACGGCACTGGGATGTGTTTCCGAAGAACAGATAGTCGGAAAGCTTTTTTTCAGAATATGGCCCTTTGATTCCATAGAGCAATTCAGTCAGTAAATCTGTAATAAAAAATAAAAGAAAGGAGTGTTGATGTGGAGCAGAATGTGTTTTTGAAGCTTGAAAACAAAGTAAAAGCTATGAAACGCAGAAGGCGTTGGATGAAAATTGTATCCCTTGTTGCATGCTTATCATTCGTTGTAACAATATCCGCATTGACACTTCCTGCAATATCTCAATCGGACGATACCTTCTGCGGTAAGAAGGAGCACACCCACATTGACGAATGCTATGAAACAGTTCTTCTGTGCGGAGTGTTCACTCAGCCGACAACTCAAGAAAGCTCTACAGGGCCTCCCGAAGAGGCTGTAGCCGACGCTCAGACAACTGTTGAAACGGTGACGGTCACCGATGTGGTAACCACTTCAACTGCAGCCGCCGAAGAAGAGCAGACAGAAATGACTGAAGCAGAGACGGATGAAGAAGGTATCACAGAATCAGAGGTAACCTCTGCAGAAACAGTATCCGACGAAACGGAAGCTGAGGCTCACAAGCATACTGCAGATTGCTATGAAAAACAACTGATATGTGAAACAGAAGAACATACCCATTCCGTAGCCTGTACCTCCGATACCTCGGCAGATACGGAAACAAAAGAAGATTGGGATGAAATGTTCAGCTATTATCAGTATACTGATATATGGTCAATCGACCTTCTCTCTGTTGCCGAAATGCAGCTCGGCTACAGGGAGAGCACCAAAAATTTCATCGTTGATGAAGACGGAATAACCGTTCACGGATATACGAGATACGGTGACCGGTACGGAAATGCCTACGGAGAATGGGCAAACGCATTTGTCCTTTTCTCAATGGAATATGCGAAAATAGATATAATTCCCAATGATATGAATATAGAAAACTGGATATCGGTTCTTAAGGACGAATCGAACGGTTTATTCAGGGAAATAAACGGATATATTCCGACGGACGGTGATCTGATCTTCCTTGATTCCGATGAGGACGGGACAGCAGACCTTGCAGGTATTGTTGCCGGTGCTTCATCCGATGAAAAAACATTGACCGTTATTGAGGGTGATGTGAACGGAGAGGTTGCGTATACCTCCTATGAAATAACCGATTCGCGAATAACGGGCTTCGCACAGTTCTCACCTGAGCAAGCACAGGGAGACTTTGAGACAAATACATTCTCACTTGTGAATGTAAGCGGAACAGGACTTTATCATTCACCCGATTATCTTGAATATCAGTACAGTGCTCACAAGGTCAATAACTATATGACACTTACATATGTGCTGATACCCTATGAGGATTATACGGCAGGTAACTGGGAGCCGAATCTTCTCAACTGGTCGGCAGACTCCAATGCAAACTATGTTGTAGCATACTGTGCTGACCGTGATACGGATGTAAGTGAATCAGGTGAATATTATACTGCACTGACAATTTTTGAATCAGATTACAGCGAATATGCAGAAGTGCTTGCGGGTATTGTTCAGCATTCTTATCCGTTTATTACGGCAGACGAAATGAGAGCAGAGCTTGTCAAGGCATATGAACGCGGTGAAATATCCGTGGATCTGAGCTGCTGTAAGGAAAGTGACTTCATAGCTGCCGCACAGTGGGCAATATGGGATATGACAAGGCTCAGCGGAACGCAGACAACGGCTTCAGGCTATACCTTCCCGTCATATAATAAATATGCCCTGAATCCTCTGTCCGACCCCGGTCATACAGATTCGTCTGCCATTCAGTCCCATGTCAAGGCAATAAGAGACTGGCTGGTTACACAGACTGCTCCTCTTCCTCTTGATGTTTCGTCAAATGAAAGCGTTCTTTCAAGAAATGAGGACGGCACTTATAATATTACCGTAACGGTAACACTTTCAAGACCCCTTGATATATATGAAAGCGTATATGCTACATTTACAGCAGGTGATAAGTCATTTGAGAAAGCTCTTGCTGATGAGGGAATCGGTACATTTACCGTTGAGCTCACAGGGCTTACTGTTGAAGAGGTTCTTGACGCGACCGCAGAGCTTTATGTCACATATGACCATTTACAGGTTTATGTGTATGACAGCGGTAATTATCAGGATATGATAAGCGGTCAGTGGGGCAGAGATGAATATTCTTTGACCTTTGAGCTTGATATCGAAACCACAAGTGTTGATGTTACAAAATACTGGTCCGATGATATTGTCGGAGCAGAAAGCATCAGCGTTCAGCTTTTTGCCGACGGAAAAGAATACGGTGAGCCGATTGAATTGAGTGCAGCCAATAACTGGACTTACACATGGGAAGAGCTTCTTAAGTATTCCGAAGAGGGTGTTGAGATCGAGTATACGGTTTCTGAACAGCTCATTCCCGGTTATTATTCATCAATAAGCAAGACCGAAGGCGGTAAAAGAACCGTGACTACATTGGAAAATGTATCAGGCTTTACGGAGGGCGGACAGTATCTGCTTGTTTTCAATAATACAACCTATAATGTTAAAAGTGCGATAACGGATTTTTCCGCTGACGGCAGCGGACTTGACTGGACATCGGGCTTTGAAGAATCAGATGCTTATGTGCCTCCCGCAGCAGCTCTTTGGAGTGCTGCAGGTGTTACAACAAGCGGTTCAGTCACATCGGCATATCTTCAAAATGTGTCTACGGGTAAATATATGAGCTTCACAAGCAATATTAACCTGACATCAAGTCGCTCCTCAAAGGTGTATTTCTATAATAATTATCTGTATTTTACAAGCGGATCGACAAAATACTATCTCAGTTATTTTGTAAACGGAATAGGATATGTGACAAGCTCAGCAAGCAGTTCAACTCCGATCAACCTTTATAAATATACTCAGACGGAAATTGATACTGCCGATATTAGCTTTACTATTACAAACACAAAGACGGAGAATAATACTTCGGTCAGCGTCGAAAAGATATGGACAGGCAGAAATGACGGGCTTTATCCCGATTCTGTAACTGTAATGCTTTTACGAAACGGCGAACCTTACGGTAGTTCTGTTGTTCTCAGTAATGAAAACAACTGGAAATATGAATGGGAGGAGCTTCCTTTAACATTCGGAGAGCTCACATTCAGCTACAGCGTTGAAGAATCGGAAGTGGAAGGCTATTACACTTCGATTCGGGAAACTGCAAATGAAGACGGAACATTTTCATTTGCAGTAACAAACAACTGGAATCCCGAATATGTGAAGCTTAAGCTTCAAAAAACAGATTACGAGGATCCGACACTGCTCCTTTCGGATGCAGTATTTGAAATTTACCGTGTGGTGTTGGAAGGAGGTGCAGAAAACTCCGTTACAATACCGGGCACGGCTGAAATCTACGGCATCCTCGAACAGACGGTTACGAGCTCCGATTCCGGAGAAACCGTTCCGGTTGAGCTTCTGGTCGGTGCAACTTATTACCTGATAGAAACTCAGGCTCCGAGCGGATATAACATACTTAAAGAGCCTTTAGTATTTGTTGCGGGTAAAGACACTGCAAATAATGCAGTTCTTACCTTCAGCTCAGGTGAAGCTTGTACATCGACCGATACGGACTCTGACGGTACTGTTTTACAGGTGAAGAACACAAAAGGATATGTTCTTCCCGAAACAGGCGGCTCAGGTACAGTCCCTTACTACCTCGCAGGCATATTGCTGATAATTCTTACGGCAGTATGTTTTATATCAAAAACTGTGCAAAACAATATCAAAATTAAAAGGAGAAAAAAATCATGAAAAAAATGTTTACAGTTTTAGTAGCCATAGCAATGGTTATGGCAATTTTCGTTCCCGCATTCGCAGCAGAAACTTACACGATCACAATCAATCAGGATAATCCCAATCATAAGTATGAAGTATATCAGATATTTACAGGTGACCTTTCCGATGAGCTTGATGCAGACGGCAAGCCCACAGGCAAAAAGATTCTTGCCAGCATTGAATGGGGTACCGGTATCAATGCTGACGGTATTGAATATTTTACAGGTGAGTATCAGTCTGCTCAGGGTACTGCTGATTCTCTTAAGGTAGCTGCTGATGCAGCAGCTTTTGCTGATACTATCGTTTCAAAAAATTACCTCGGAACTCTTAAGAGTGTGAGCTATGTTGAGGGAACAGGCTATCAGGTAACAGACCTTGAGGCAGGCTACTACCTTATCATTGAAAAAGCAGACTCACTTACAGATACAACAGAAGGCTATACCTCCTATATTCTTAAGGTTGTTGAAACAATCACGGTAGATCCTAAAGACGGCGAAACAACATTCGAAAAGAAGGTTGACGATGCAAACGATTCCAACTACACAGAAGCAGAAATTGTATGGAACGATTCCGCTGACCACGATATCGGCGACCTTATCGACTTTAAGCTTGAATCAACAATAACAGAAAACTATGATGCATACGAAGAATATTATCTTGCTTTTCACGATACAGAAGAAACAGGTCTTACCTTCCAACCCGATACAGTTAAGGTTTATGTTGACGGTACAGAAATCACAGAAGGCTTCACAGTTGTCACAGATACCGAAGACGAGGATACATTTGATGTTATCTTTACTGACCTTAAGGATATCGCTGCTGTAGAAGCAGGCTCCAAGGTTACTGTTACATATAAGTCAAAGCTTAACAGCAATGCTGTTCTCGGCAATCAGGGTAATGTTAACAAGGCTTATGCTGAATTTTCAAATAACCCCAATGATGACAGCCACGGTAAGACAAAGGATGACTCAGTTATCGTTTTCACATACAAGGTAACAGTAAACAAGGTTGATGCTGATAATAAGCCTCTTGCAGGTGCAGCATTTACTCTTGAAAAGTTTGTAGCAGCAGAAGACGGAACAGATACCTACAATAACATCGCAGGTAACTGGGTAGCTCTCAGCACAGTTGAAGCAGAGCCCGAAACAACCTTCACCTTCACAGGTCTTGATGACGGTACTTACAGACTTACCGAAACAGCAGCTCCCGTAGGCTACAATGCAATTGATCCCATCTGCTTCAATGTAACAGCTTCTCACGATATTGAATGGACAACTCAGACTCGTACAGCTGTTCTTACTGATCTTACAGGCAACGCGGTAACAGGTGAAATAGAATTTACGAAAGATATGGATAAGGGTAACATCGGTACAGATATCGTAAACGTACAGGGTGTCGTTCTTCCCGAAACCGGCGGTATCGGTACAACTATCTTCTATATCGTAGGTGCTCTCCTTGTAGTTGGTGCAGCTATCCTTCTCATCACAAAGAAGAGAATGAACAGCGTTAATTCCTGATAAATATTTGCGGTTGACAAATTTATTTTTCAGGTTTACTCTTAATATGTAATTATTAAGGCAAATTTTTGCGGGGGAAAGGCTTTCCCCTTTCTCCCGCACAACAGTAAGGAGAACCCTGTATGAAGAATAAATCTTCTACAATTGCATTGCTTGTGATTTTTCTTATAGGCTTGTCCTTACTGCTGTATCCGAGCTTTTCCGATTATTGGAATTCGTTTACACAGTCCCGTGCTATTGCGAGCTATGCTGAAAAAGTAGCAGAAATCGACAATGAGGAATATGAAAAAATTCTTCAGAGTGCAAAAGATTATAATCAGATGTTTGTCGGTGCAAACAGCTTGTGGGTGCTTAATGAACGGCAGACGGAAAATTATAATAATCAGCTTGATGTGTTCGGAAACGGTGTTATGGGGTATATTGAAATCCCCTCAATAAACTGTTCTCTTCCGATTTATCACGGAACCTCTGACAGCGTTCTGCAGGTTGCGGTAGGACATCTTGACGGCTCCTCTCTTCCTGTCGGCGGTATAGGCACTCATTGTGTGCTTTCGGGACACCGCGGGCTTCCCAGTGCAAAGCTTTTTACCAACCTTGACCAGCTTGTTGAGGGTGATATATTTATGCTTTGCATACTCAATGAGGTTTTTACATATGAGGTTGATAAAATCAGAATCGTTACTCCCGATGACCTTTCCGAATTGGCAGTTGAGCCTGATATGGATCTTTGTACTCTCGTTACCTGTACCCCCTACGGAGTAAATTCTCACAGGCTCCTTGTAAGAGGTCACAGAATTGACAATATCATAGCGTCTGATGTCAGAGTTACGGCAGATGCTGTTCAGATAGAGCCTATGATAGTAGCACCTATGGTTGCCGCACCGATTCTTTCAGTGCTTCTTTCAATCGTAATAATCAAGGATATTAAAGCAAAAATACGACGCAAAAAGATAAAAAAGGCTCAAAAT
This sequence comes from uncultured Ruminococcus sp., assembly GCA_964440255.1. GTDB lineage: Bacteria > Bacillota > Clostridia > Oscillospirales > Acutalibacteraceae > RUG806. The sequence continues at coordinate 51,792 of CAYTRD010000005.1, forward strand.
AATTAACATCAAAGGAGGAAATGCAGATGAATATTAAAAAGCGTATATATGCAGCTATTGTCTGCATTTTTGCTCTGATATTTATTTTGCCGATGAATTTTGAAGGCTCTGCAGCACAGCTTGAGTCTGAAAGAACAGCAAGCCTTTCGATAACTCTTGCCCCCGACGGAAAACCGCTTGAGGGAGCAAAATACAGTATGTATAAAATTGCCGATGCTTCTTCTGATATGCATTTTACACTTTTGAAAACATATGACGATGCAAAGCTTTCAATTGATATCAATGATCCGTCTGCCGAAAATCGGCGTCTTCTTGCCACAACACTTAACGGATATGTGGCGGCGAAATCAATTATGCCTGTGAAAACCGTAACGACCGACGAAAACGGTACAGCACTTTTTGATGATATGGATTGCGGTCTTTATCTTGTAAAGGGTGCACCGATTTTGTACGGCGGTGAATATATTATTCCCACCCCCTTTATAATCTCACTTCCGGAAACAGACGGTGATAATAACCGACTTTATGATATTTCTGTGGATGCAAAGTATACAACAAAGCCCGAGGGTGAGGATGTATTTATACAGGTGCTTAAGGTCTGGTATGACGAATCGGGTGAAGCACATCCTCATGAGGTTACCGTTCAGCTTTTTGACGAAAATAAGCTTTACGATACGGTAGTGCTTAATAAAGATAATAATTGGCAGTTTTATTGGAATGACCTTCCGATGGGAGATTGGAGCATTTACGAAAAGGATATTCCGAGCGGTTACCTTATATGCATCGAACAGCAGCTTCACCGCTATGTTGTTGCAAACTCCTCACCGCCTGACGATGAGCCGTCTTCCGAGAAGGCTACCGATCCGGAGGAAACCACCACACTTCCCGCAGAAGCAACGACGGAATATGACAAAACAACCTTACCGGAAGAAACTACCACCGGTACAGATGAAGCTACAACTGCTTCCGAGTATGAAAGTACAACCTTGCCCCCTCCCGATGAACCGAAGCTTCCCGATACAGGTCAGCTCTGGTGGCCTGTTCCTCTGCTTTCACTTGCAGGACTTGTTTTCGTTATGTTTGGTATTATAAGCCGTAAAAGTGAGGATGAATAATGAGGAATCAAGGTAAATTTTTTACTTTTATCGGAATAATGCTGATTTTATGTGCAGCAGGACTTACGGCGTATAATATTTATGAGGCATACCGTGCCGAAAAAAGCTCCTCTGTAGCCGTTGAACAGCTCAAAAGTGAGTTATCCGTAAAGCAGGAGAATGCATCGGAAAGCGAAAGTGACGAAATTCAGCTTCCCGTATATGTGCTTAATCCGCATATGGAAATGCCTGTAAAGGAAATTAATGGACTTGATTATATCGGCATACTTGAAATTCCCGCTTTAGGGCTTAATTTACCCGTAATCAGTGAGCTTACCGACTATTCATTAAAGGTCAGCCCCTGCCGTTATCTCGGCTCTGCTTATACCGATGATCTTATTATTGCGGCTCATAATTACAGGTCACATTTCAGCAATCTTAAAAGCCTTTCACAGGATGATGAAATCATTTTTACTGATATGGACGGAAATGAATTTATATATGAAGTAGCTTTTATTGAAACTCTTCAACCCACCGCCATCGAAGAAATGGAAAGCGGTGAATGGGATCTTACTCTCTTCACCTGTACCATCGGAGGAAGCTACCGAGTAACCGTTCGCTGTGACAGGGTATATTAACGCTTCAATATAATAAATAAGAGCAACTAATCGAGGGACGCTCAAGGTTAGTTGCTTTGATTTTGTGAGATTAAATGACTGACCGCCGGGGAGTAAAATCCTCGGCGGTAAAAATTTTAATTTGCTTTTACATTATAGGAAATTCCTTCCCTGTAATGTAAAAAGATTGTCTTGTTAATTGACAGCTTTGTAATCTCAGGCATTACTGAATATTGAAAAGCTCGTTTTTACAGAGATAAAATTTTAATCAGATTCCGGCAAATAAGCCACTGAGAAGATGAAGGAAGTCATGAAGCAATGAGAAGAGTTTGCCGATAACAGCCTTTTCTGAAAGAGCCGTAAGTGTATCACAGAATGAAAAAGTGCAGTGACTTACTTTGTTTCCGCAGTAATCGCAGACATTATCCGCGTCGTAATCATTATGATAATCTAAAAGCCCAAGTTCTTCGTGGCCCCAAAGGTATTCATCACAATCGGGGCAGTAAAGACCTTCGGTGTAACCGTGTTCAATACAGGTTGAATCCTGATAGTAGGAATAATCAAGCTTATG
>CAYTRD010000006.1:0-53878 GCA_964440255.1 uncultured Ruminococcus sp.
TGGCGGTGACCCCATGTGGATAACAGAATCCCTCGGCGGTATGGGTAAAGACGGAAGAACTCTTGTTACAAAAAATACATTCAGAATGTTAAACACTCTTTATACCCTCGGATGCTCATCAGAACCCAATCTCACGGTATTATGGTCAAATGACCTTCCCGAAAACTTCAAGAAATTCTGTGCAAGGGTTTCCGTTGATACAGACTCCATTCAGTATGAAAATGACGATATAATGCGTCCTCACCACGGTGATGACTATGCAATTGCCTGTTGCGTTTCCGCTATGGAAGTGGGCAAGGAAATGCAGTTCTTCGGAGCAAGATGTAACCTTGCAAAGCTTCTTCTTGTAGCAATCAACGGTGGTTTTGATGCTACAAACGGCATCCGTATAGGGCCGCAGATGCCTGTTATGAGTGGTGAGACACTTGATTTTGATGCAGTAATGGAGCGTATTGACATTTATCTTGAGTGGCTTTGCAAGCTCTATGTAAATACAATGAATGTTATTCATTATATGCATGACAAGTATGCCTACGAAAAGATTCAGATGGCTTTACACGATACCGAGGTTACCCGTTTTATGGCATTCGGCGTTGCAGGCTTTTCTGTACTTGCCGACTCATTAAGTGCTATTAAATATGCAAAGGTTTATCCTATAAAAGACGAGCTCGGATATATAACCGACTTCAGGACAGAGGGTAATTTCCCCAAGTTCGGCAACGATGATGACAGGGTTGACCTTATTGCCCGTGATATGGCACACAAGGTTATTACAGAGCTTCGCAAAACTCCCACATACAGAAATGCAATTCACACTCTTTCCGTTCTTACTATTACATCAAATGTTATGTACGGTAAGCACACAGGTACAACTCCCGACGGAAGAAAAGCAGGAAAGCCATTCGCTCCCGGTGCAAATCCCATGCACAACCGTGAGGAAAACGGTGCACTTGCATCTCTTAATTCCGTTGCAAAGATTGATTATGAGGATTGCCGTGACGGTATTTCAAACACCTTCACAATTACTCCCGAAGCACTCGGAAAAGACAAGGACGAGAGAGTTTCAAATCTTGTCAGCATTCTTGACGGTTATTTCGCACAGAAGGCACATCATATAAATGTAAATGTATTGAACCGTGAAACGCTTATAAAAGCATATGAAAATCCTGACGATTATCCTAACCTTACTATCCGTGTTTCAGGTTATGCCGTTAACTTCAATAAGCTTTCCCGTGAACAGCAAAGGGAAGTTATAAGCCGTACATTCCATGAAAGCGTATGATAAAAGGATATGTTCATTCGCTTCAAAGTCTCGGAACGGTAGACGGCCCCGGTGTTCGCTTTGTGGTATTCTTTCAAGGGTGTAAGCTTCGCTGTAAATGCTGCCATAATCCCGATACATGGGAAATGAAAGGCGGTACAGAATATACTGCACAGGAAATTGTTGATAAGGTCTTACGATATAAATCCTATTTCGGAAAAGACGGAGGAATAACCCTTTCCGGCGGTGAACCGCTTTTACAGGCTGAATTTGCATGTGAAATATTCTCTCTTTGCCGTAAAAACGGCATAAATACCTGTCTTGATACATCGGGAAGTATTCTGAATGTGAATGTAAAAAAACTGCTTGAGCTGACCGACAGAGTGCTTCTTGACTGGAAATATACAACCGATGAAGAATATCTTCAAAATGTAGGCTGTTCCATAAAAAAGGTTGAAGAGTTTCTTTCTTATCTTAATGAAAGAGGTATTCCCGTGACCCTGCGTCAGGTTATAATTCCCACGGTAAATGACAGCGAGGAAAATATTCTGAAGCTGAAAGAAATTATAAAAAAATACCCCGTTATCAATAAAACGGAGCTTCTTCCTTTCAGAAAAATATGTTCAGTAAAATACGATAATATGGCAATACCGTTTCCTTTCGTGGATATCCCCGAAGCAGACAAAGAATTAATGAAAAAACTCAATAATTTACTTGAAACAGCACAGTAAACTGTGCTGTTTTTTCTTTTCAGGTTTACTTTTTTCTTTATGTAATATATAATATATGATAGTTTTAATATCATATCAGGAGGCATATATGACTTTTGAAATAGTTAAAAATGAATTTATAAAAGACGGAAAGCCTGTAAAGCTCATTTCGGGTGCCGTTCATTATTTCAGAAATATGACCGACACATGGGAGGATATATTTAAAAAACTTCTCGCAATGGGTTGTAACTGTGTGGAAACCTACTGTGCATGGAATATGCATGAGAAAAAGCCCGGTGAATTTGATTTTTCGGGTATTCTTGATATAGGAAAATTCATAAAAACGGCAGGAGAACTGGGACTTATGGCAATTGTCCGTCCGGGGCCTTACATATGCTCCGAATGGGAATTCGGAGGACTTCCGTGGTGGATACAGACGGATGAAGATATGGAAATCCGTTGCAAGAATTACAAATATATTGCCTGCTTTGACCGTTATCTTGACAGACTCTGTGCTGAAATTAAACCGTATCTTTGTACTAACGGCGGAAATATCATAATGGTGCAGTGTGAAAATGAATACGGATATTACGGTGATGACAAGGAATATCTTAATTATCTTAAGGAAGGCTTTATCAGAAGGGGAATTGATGTACCTCTTTTTACTTCTGACGGTACTTCAAAAAGCGACATTCTTGACGGAGCAATTGACGGATGTCTTGCAACTCTCAATTTCGGTTCCCGTGTTGAAGAAAACTTTAAGGCCCACGATGAGTTATATCCGGAAAGTCCGAAAATGTGTATGGAAATGTGGAATGGCTGGTTTGATGCATGGGGTGACGAAAAGCATCATACCACATCAGCCGAGGACTATGCAAAAGTCGTTGACGATATGTTAAAACGCGGTCATCTTAATATGTATATGTTCATCGGCGGTACAAATTTCGGCTTCACTTCAGGTGCCAACCATTACGAAAAATTCCTTCCAGATGTGACAAGCTATGATTATGATGCGTGCCTTTCGGAATGCGGAGATATTACTCCCAAATATATGGCAGTCCGTGAGGTAATCAAAAAATATATCGACCGTGAGCTTCCCGAAATTCCCCATGACCGTGAAAAGAAAGCCTACGGAATGGTAGAACTTACTGAAAAAACAGGCTTTTTCAGTTCACTTGAAAAATTATCCTCTCCGATTCACAGCGATGTTCCCAAGTGTATGGAAAAATACGGCTTCGGTTACGGCTACATAGCTTATAAAACCAAGCTACACCGTGATTATGACAATGTTAAGCTTACCTTTGAAACACTCGGTGACAGAGCACAGATATATATAAATAATGAGCTTATTGACATTCTTTATATAAACGATTCTCTTGAAACTACATTTTCTGCAAAGGCAGGTGACACCCTTACCGTTCTTTGTGAGAATATGGGCAGAACAAACTTCGGACCTAAAATGATGCGTAAAAAGGGAATTGCAGGCAGATGCCTTATTGACGGAAGAATACATTTCCATTGGGATGTTTATCCGCTTCCTATGGATAATCTTCAGAAGCTTGTTTTTGACAATGAGGAATTTAAAGAAAATTCGGCATTTTACAGAGGTTATCTTGATGCTGCCGAGTGCAAGGACACATTTTTGAAGCTTGATAACTTCAAAAAAGGCTTTGTCACCATTAATGGCTTTAATCTCGGAAGATATTGGGAAATAGGCCCGCAGAGAACCCTTTATGTGCCTGCAGGTGTGCTGAAGGAGGGTAAAAACGAAATAATCGTATTTGAATCTGACGGACTCAAAGGCACTCCCGAAATCGAATTTTGTGATAAACCGATTCTTGAGTAAAAAGATAGTTTTACTCCCATTATAATAAGCAGGGCGTAAGTCTGCTGATACAGCAGACCTACGCCATTTCAGTTATTTTGCACTTTGCATTTTGCATTATCATAATTTAACAGCTTACGCCGTTAAATTATGATTTACAGCTTTACTTCATAATAGGGCTTTTTATCTTTTATGTTGAGCTTTGTTATCCATTTGCCCGAGATATAATTTTTCGGACGAAGAATTACGCGGTCTTCATAAATTTCAAGCTGAATGCCGATGCCAAGTCCCTGCATTTCTCCGTGGTGATTTCCGCAGGAAAGACTGGGAAGATTTACGAGTGTCACTCCGTCTTCATTTTCAAAGGTGGAATATCCTTCCGCTTTTTTCATATCCTCACCGCAAAGTCCCATATGTGAGTGACCGCTGAAATAGAAGACATTTTTATACTTTTTGAGAATCTCTGCAATTTCATCGCTTCTTTCACCGATGCCGCCGTCAAGCGGATCTCTGTCGGGAATTTCGTGTCTGTCCCAGGTTCTTGGAAGTCCGTGACGCTGATTGAGACTCTGATGGCAGAAAACAAAAATGGGGTTATTGGTCTTGCCTGCCTTTTCCATTTCAGCAGAGAACCATTCCATCTGTTCTTCGCTTATAGCCGCTTCACAGCCACTTTCTGAATCAGTTCCTATCATTATAAAATAATATCCGTTGATTACCTCTGAAAAATAAGGAGTATGTATTTCTCTGTTGCAGATATCCTTATATGCATTGTAATATTCCTTGATTGCATCGTCGAAGCCGTCATCGTTCCAGCCGTCGTGATTGCCTATTGTAAGAATTATTTTCTTTGCAGCATCGGGCACTTTTTTAAAGCAGGTTCTTGCCATATTCCAGTTTGTCTTACTGCCTCTTGAAGTGGTGTCACCGACCGTGATGAATGCATCACAGTTGCTTTTTTTTGCACCCTTGAGTGCACGCATAAGAATATACATGGGAACAATTTTTGTAGGATGCTTTTCGTCAATATGTGTGTCGGAAACTATTGTTGCACAAAGCTTTATATCGGAATGTGAATAATTCATATTTTTTCTCCTTCTATCGGATGTTATGCATACAGTTTATCACCGTCAGCAATTAATTACAATACACAAAATGAAAAAAGACTGCCTTTTTTTCGGCAGTCTTTAATACTTTATGCGTGAACGGGTATATGCTGTATGTCCGGAAGATCAACCTTTATTCCTGCAAGATGTCTGATGATATCCTTTCTTTTGATGATACCGATAAAGACTCCTCGGTCATCCACTACGGGAACAAAGTTCTGATAGTAAGCACGGGTAAGTATCTCATCCATGGAAGCCGAAGCCTGAATAGGCTGATAATCGTGTCTGATGATCGTCTTAAGCTCTGTTTTTTCCAGCTTTTTCAGATCCGGATTGTTATTGTTGTAAAGTGCCCAGAGAAAATCGCCCTCTGTTACAGTTCCTTTATAGTAACCGTTATCGTCAATAACGGGAATGGCGGCATAACCGTGGAACTTCATTTTTTCAAGTCCCTGTCTTACCGTACTTTCGACATTAATATATTCAACTTCTATTTTGGGTGTCAAAAATCGAAGTACATTCATCACAATTCTCCTGTCAGTTTAGTTTGTGATATTATTAAAACCTATTAAACTGAATATTATCTTAAATCTTATTCAAGTCCGAAATATGCTTTTGCGTTTCTGAAGGAGATATCCTTTACTGCATTTTGGAGGAACTCCATATCGTCGGGATATTCACCGTTTTCAACAAGATTTCCGATAAACTCGCATACGATTCTTCTGAAATATTCGTGTCTGGGGTAGGAGAGGAAGGAGCGGGAGTCTGTTACCATACCGATAAACTTTGAAAGCACACCGAGATTGCCGAGAGTTTTTATCTGTTCTCTCATACCGTCTATGTTGTCATTGAACCACCATGCTGTGCCGAACTGAATCTTTGATGCAGCTTCCGATGACTGGAAGTTTCCGAGCATTGTTCCGAGAACATAGTTATCCTTGGGGTTAAGTGTGAAGAGAACGGTTCTCGGAAGAGAATCTTCAACATCGAGTGAATCAAGAAGTCGGGAAAGCTTATATGCTACTTCATTGTCTGCGATTGAATCATAGCCTGAATCGGGACCGAGCTTATTGAACATCTTTGTGTTGTTGTTTCTCATGGGGCCTATGTGTATTTCCATACCCCAACCACGTTTGTAATACTCTTTTGCAAGGAAACGGAAAAGCTCTGTTTTGTAGCCCTCTGCTTCATAAACGGTAAGTGTCTCTCCGTTTAATGCCTTTTTGAATACTTTTTCAATTTCACAGTCCGCCATTCTTACATACGGAACGGGGGTAAATGCGTGGTCGGTTGCACGGCAACCCATTTTTTCAAAAAGCTCAATTCTTTCAAGAAGGACTTCTTTAAGCTTTTCATATGTTTCTATCTTCTTGCCGGAAACATTTTCAAGAGATTTAAGCCAAGGAAGGAAAGCGGGAGCCTCAATTGCAAGTGCCTTGTCGGGACGGAAAGCGGGAAGCACCTTGCACTTGAAGGATTTATCTTCTGCAATAAGTGCGTGATATTCAAGTGTGTCAGCAGGGTCGTCTGTTGTGCAAACGCAGTAAACATTTGATTTTTCGATAAGCTCACGGGGGGTAAATCCGCCCTCTGCTATCATTTTATTTGCTTTTTCCCATATCATATCGGCAGTTTTTTCACTCAGAGTTTCATAAATTCCGAAATATCTCTGAAGCTCAAGATGTGTCCAATGATAAAGGGGATTGCCTATGAAATTGGGCATAGCCGAAGCCCATGCTTTGAATTTTTCGTAAGGAGTTTTGTTTCCTGTTATAAATTCTTCGTCAATGCCGACACCACGCATACCTCTCCATTTATAGTGGTCTGCTGCAAGCCAAAGCTGAGCAAGATCACCGGGAGTTTTGTTTTCATAAATATCCTTGGGAGGCAGATGGCAATGCCAGTCAAATATTGGCTCTTCATTTGCTGCAGCAAAAAGCTTTACAGCGGTAGGTGTTGAAAGAAGAAAATCTTTATCCATAAATTTTTTCATAAACGGAACTCCTTTTTATTTGTTGAGAAGCTTTATTGTATTATTGGGACATACATCAGTGCATTGACCGCAGCCTGTGCATTTTGAATAGTCAACGATCGCACAGAGATTATCCATGGAAATCGCACCCTCGGGACATGTCTTTACGCATTTTGTACAACCGATACAACCTGCCGAGCATTCTTTTCTTGTAAGTGCACCCTTATCGTGATTACGGCAGAGAACTGCAGCTTTGATATCTTCCTTAGGCATAAGCTCAATAAGATTTTTCGGGCAAATGGCAACGCATTTTTTACAGGCTCTGCAAAGCTCGGGAGAAACTATTGCAACACCGCCGCAGATGTTGATTGCATCATAGGGACATTCTCTTTGACAGTCACCGAGACCGAGACAGCCGTATATACAGGTTTTGTCGCCTCCGAAAAGCTGTGAAGCCATTTTACAACTGTCAACACCCGAATATACCATTTTCTTTTCTGCACAGTCATCGGTGCCCATACAGCGAACAACTGCTGCCATGGGAGTGATGGTAGATGCGGCAAGTCCCATAATTTCAGCAATCTGTGCCGAAACCTCGCTGCCACCGGGAGCACAAAGACCTGTGTCCTTGGTTTTTCCCTTTGATAATGCACCTGCATAGCCCGAACAGCCTGAAAAACCGCAGGCACCGCAGTTAGCACCGGGAAGCACTTCGGTTATTGCTTCTTCCTTTTCGTCAACGGGAACTGCCATTACCTTTGAAAGAACTGCAAGCAAAAGTCCTGCCAGAAGTCCGATACCTGCAACTATAAGAACGGGAAATAAAATTGCATCCATAACGGCACCTCCTTACATAAGTCCCATGCCTTCAACAATACCGCCGAAGCCTAAAAAGCTTAATGATACTATTGAAGCGGAAACAAGTGTTATGGGAAGTCCCTGTAAAGCTTTGGGGACATCGGCAGTTTCGAGACGGGAGCGTACACCAGCAAACAGTACCATAGCAAGCATAAAGCCTGCACCTGCCGCAAACGAATTTACCATTGAGTGAACGAAGCCGTAGTTTTGTGCTGCATAAATGCCGATATTATCAATATTAAGAATAACAACACCCAAAACTGCACAGTTCGTTGTGATAAGAGGAAGATAAATGCCCAGAGCATTGTAAAGTGATTTCATATACTTTTTGAGGACTATTTCAACCATCTGTACAAGAGCTGCAATAACGAGAATGAAAACTATTGTCTGCAAGTATTCAAGTCCGCTTTTCTCAAGAAGTATGTTAAGAGGATAAGTAACTGCTGTTGAAAGGAGCATAACGAAAATAACTGCCGCACTCATTCCCACGGCGGTGTTAAGCTTTTTTGAAACACCGAGGAAGGGGCATATTCCGAGGAATTTTGCGAGAGTAAAATTCTGTGTGAGAATTCCCATTACGAGAAGAGCTATATAGAATTTCATTCTTCATTTTCCTCCTTTTTATTCTTTATATCCTTTTTCAGACAATCGGGGATAACTTCGGGCAACGGTTCGGAAAAATCAACATTTGGAGCATTTCCCTTGTTCTTTTTTCTGTTGCTTTTTCTTGATGAAGCCGTTTTTATCTCTGTTTTTTCATCAGAAGCTTCCTTTGCAGGCTTTTCTTCTGTTTTTTCTTCAGCCTTTACTTCAGGCATTTCTTCAGTTTTTGCTTCAACTTTTTCTACAGGCTTTTTTTCTGTTTGCTCCGAATTCTCTTCACATTTATCTTTTCCTGCAATATTACAAAAGCTTGCGTGTGGACAGCCCTTGCAACCGTTAAGCGTTGCACTCCGGAGCCCGTTTCTTTCGGCAAGTCTGTTGGCAAGTGCCATAAGAATACCGAATACAAAGAAACCGCCTGCGGGAAGTATGAAAAGTGTCATAGGGGCAAAGCCTATGGATGCCAGCTCATCCGTAAAGTCAAAGCCTGTGAATGTGCCTAAATCAATATATGCACCGAGCATTGTATCAATGCCGGAAAGGAATGTTCCTGCGCCGAGAATTTCTCTGACCGTACCCATAAGGAAAAGTGCTGCGGTAAAGCCGATACCCATACCGAGTCCGTCTACAGCGGAAGCGAGAACGGGATTTTTACTTGCATATGCTTCTGCTCTTCCGAGAATGATACAGTTAACAACTATGAGGGGCAGGAAAACACCCAAAGACTGGTCGAGTGCGGGAACAAATGCCTTTACAAGCATCTGCACCATTGTAACGAATGAAGCAATAATAACAACATAAGCGGGTATTCTTGCTTTTTCGGGGATTATTTTTCTCATGGCAGAGATAACAACATTTGAACAGATAAGAACTATAGTAGCTGCAATGCCCATACCGATGCCGTTAACAACGGAGGTTGAGGTTGCAAGAGTGGGACAAGTACCGAGAACAAGTCTTAATACCGGATTTTCTTTAAGAAAACCCTTGGTAAGCTCTTTGCCGTAGTTTATTTTTTTCTTTTCAGCCATACTTATCCCTCCTTAACTGTTTCAAAAAGTGCTTTTGCTTCGTTAACCGCATTCGTAACTGCTTTTGTGGTTATTGTAGCACTTGTCATCGCGAGAATTTCGTTATAATCGGGAGTTTTGTTCTTTACTACCGTAAAAGGCCCGTCACTACCGATATACTGCTTAAGGAAGCTTTCCTTCTTAGCGTTCATTCCGAGACCGGGAGTTTCGTTTATCGTAAGAATACTGATACCGGTTACTGTTCCGTCGGCATTGATACCTGTCATAACTTCAACTGTACCGCCGTAGCCTGAGGCACTTGTAGTGAAAACAAAACCGACAGTTTTTCCGTCTGCTTTTCCGATATGGTAGGTTTTTCCGTCTTCAGATGCAGCCTCCTCAAAAGAAACAGCCTCCGGAAGCACCTGAAGTCTTGCTTCATCGGCTGTTTTTTCATTGTTTACGGTAATTATCGGGTCTGTTACAGAGTTTATGAATGCGAGAATACCTGTGGCAACTGCACAGATAAGAAACAGGGAAACTGCTGTTTTTATGATAGCCTTCATATCTTTTTTATCCATTACGAAGCAGCCTCCTCTTTCTTTGATTTTTTCTCCTTTTTAGCTTTGATAAAGCCGAAATATCTGGGTGCTGTTGCTTTTTCAATAAGAGGACAGGCAATATTCATAAGAAGTATTGAATATGATACACCTTCGGGAAGTGAGCCGTAAAGTCTTATAACAGCAGTAAGTATTCCGCAGCCGATACCGAATACTATCTTGCCCTTCTTGTTTATGGGGCTTGTGGAATAGTCTGTTGCCATAAAGAAAGCACCGAGAAGAAGTCCGCCGCCGAGAAGCTCATAAGCAGTAAATAAAATATTGAAATCTGAAACAAGAAGCATAAAAATGCCCGTTGTGATTATGTATGCACCGGGAATGGCAAAGCTTATAACTCCGCGAAGCATAAGATAAATTGCACCTAAAATAAGAGCAACGGAGCATACTTCACCGATACAGCCTGCTCTGACACCGAATAACATATTGAATATACTCGGAAGATCGCCGTCTGAAATAAGGGATGCCATCTGTGCTGAAACATCACCTGTAAGGTCAATTGCAGAAAGATGTGAAAGGGGAGTTGCTGTTGTTACTGCATCAACGGCATTTCTCGAAGGAGCTGTAAAGCCTGTCATTGCAGAAGCGAAGGAAACAAGAAGCACGATTCTTGCTGTGATAGCGGGGTTTGCAAAGTTATGACCGATACCGCCGAATAGCTGTTTTACGACAACGATTGCAACCAACGAGCCTACAATACACATCCATATGGGTATTCCTACGGGGAGATTGAAGGCAAGCAGAAGTCCCGTCACGACGGCACTTAAGTCACCTATTGTTGCGGAACGCTTCATAAGCTTTCTTGATATATATTCAAAAGCCACACAGCTTAAAATGCAGACTGCAATTACGAGAGCTGCTCTTGCACCGAATACTGCAACACCTGCAAATGCTGCGGGAATAAGGGCAATTATGACATCAAGCATTATGCCTGTAACGGTGCCTGAGCTTTTTGTGTGGGGTGAGGCACTGACAGTAAGTATTCTTTTTTCGCTCATTATTTTACACCCGCCTTTCTCATAACTTCTTTTGCAAGTCTCATATGCTGAACAAGGGGCTTTCCTGCAGGGCAGGAATATGCACAGGAGCCACATTCCATACAAACGGAGGTGCCGAGCTTTGAAAGCATTTCGGCATCACCCAATGATGCATATTTTTCTATCTGTGTGGGAATAAGGCTCATAGGACAGGCAGAATGACATCTTCCGCATCGGATACAGTCCCTTTCCGGCTTTATTCTTGCACCCTCCTTGCTGAAAGCAAGAATTGCATTGTTGCTTTTGAGAAGAGGTACATCAGTTCCTGTGACGGCAGTACCCATCATAGGACCGCCCGAAAGAATTTTATAAGGCTCTTCCTTGAAGCCGCCGCAAAAGTCAATTATCTTCTGAAGCTCCGTGCCTACGGGGACACGAACATTCATGGGATTTGCAATACAGTTACCGCTGACGGTCACCGAACGGCTTGTTAACGGTTTGCCTGTTCTGATATATCTTGAAATAAATGCGGTACTTGCAACATTCATAACGACACAGCCCACATCAGAGGGAAGTCCTCCCGCAGGAACCTTTCTTCCTGTTGCTGAAAGCACCATCATTTTTTCAGCACCCTGAGGATATCGTGATTTGAGTGTCATAAGACGTACACTGTTTCCGTGATCATTATCCTTGTCTGCAATTTCCTTAAGAACCTTTATGGCCTGAGGCTTATTGTCTTCCACTGCGATGACAACATTTTTAAAACCGAGAATTTCCTGAAGAAGGTAAACACCGTTCATAATATTCCATGAATTTTCAAGACATTCACGGTAGTCAACTGTGATATAAGGCTCACATTCGGCAGCATTGATAATGAGTGTATCAATATCCTTATCCTCGGGAGTATTGAGTTTTACATGAGAGGGGAAGCCTGCACCTCCGAGACCTACAAGTCCCGAATCCCTTACAGCCTTAACAAGCTCCTGCTTGTTGGTTACCGTGGGAATCTCAAGTCCTTCGTAAAGCTTCATTTCTCCGTCAGATTCTATGGTAACGGCAGGTGCCATTTTTCCGTTTGCAAGCTTTACATCCTGAACGGCAATGACCTTACCCGAAACAGATGCGTGAATCGGTGCCGAAACATATTTATCGGAATCACCTATAATTTGTCCTACTCCGACATAATCTCCTTTTTTTACAGTGGGGGTACACGGTACTCCTATGTGCTGAAGCATAGGCAGGGTTACCGTGTCAGGAATCGGCATTCTTACGGTTTCCTTGTCGGCGGTAAGCTTATTGTGCATTACTGCGACTCCGCCTTTGCCCTTGCTCACCGCTTTAAGGATGGCATCGGGTTTTAATTTAGACATAGTTTTTTCCTCCGTTTTTTTCTTTTATGTTTATCTGAACTTCTTGTGATCGTATATATTTAATTTTTGCAGGTAGGGAAGCGTTATATTCAAAACTGTTCCCGTTATACTGCCGAAAATTACACCCGAAATGAGAAGCACGGGTGTGTAGCTGAGAAAAAGTCCGCTTCCCGTTATTGCCGAGGCGGCAAGAAGCTGTCCCATATTATGCATAACGGAGCTGAGCACTGAAATTCCCGTAAAAGAAAGCTTGTTTTTGGAAATTTTTATCAGTATATATACGGTGGTTACACTTAAAAGACCGCCGCAAAGTGAGATAAAGCCTGATGATATACCCGATAAGAGTGCTGCAAAGCCTGCCTTTATAACCGAGATCAGAAGTGCAGGTATAAAGCCCAGCGAACAGCAGGCGAACATAACTATTATATTGGAAAATCCGGGCTTTATCCCCATCGGAAGAGGAAAAGCACCCAGCAGCAGTTTTTCTATAAAGGAAAAAGCAAGAGCTGCCGCACCGAGAATTCCGGTGGATGTGATCATCAGAATTTTTTTGTTTTTTGCTTTTTTCATAGTTAATATGTGATGGTATCGGGAGAATTTTTATTTTCTCCGATAAGCTTAATTACTGTTTTATTGGGAGCACAGACTGCAATATCTCCCGATGAAGAAAGTGAACCGCAGTTTATACATTCCTTACCGTTACAGTCGGAGGAGAGAAAACGGATCTCATGGTTTCCGACCTCTATCTCAATTCCGTTTTCGAGAGTTATAATATAAGTATCGTAAACAGCCGACAGCTCAAGCTCGTAAAGTGTTTCACCGTCAACTATTATGAGTGCGGAAGCATTTTCGTCGGAAGCCGTAAAAAAATAAACTGCTGCAGCAATAAAAAGTATGACGGCAAGGACTAAGATATCGGCTTTTTTGAAAATGGTTTTATGCTTCATAGTCGTTTGGGGTAAAGTCGGAATCGGTTATTTTCAAAGAGTCTTTTAAGCCGTCTGTGACATAATATGTTTTATCGTTGAAGACGAATACGGCATCTGCATCAAAAGACTTAAGCGTAGTCAAGGTAGCTTCATTAAGCCCGTTTATAAAGCAGAAGGTTGAAAGAGCGTCTGCATTAAGTCCCGAATTTGCAACTACTGTAACTGAAACCAGATCTGTTTCTACGGGGTAGCCCGTTTTTGTATCAATTATGTGATGGTATGTTTTTCCGTTTTCCGTGAAGGTTTTTTCATAGCTTCCCGAGGTGGAAACAAAAGCTGCGTTTTTCGGAGCAGCCGGAGTCAGCGAGAGTGTGGCAAAATAAGAATTTGCATCCCCGAAAGGATCTCTGATTCCGATAGTCCATTTTCCGTCAGAGGGACCTTTTCCGTAAGCAAGAACGGTACCGCCGAGAGTCATAATAAACGGGGTGTAGTAAAGCTCTGCTGCTTCAAAGGCTGCGTCACAGGCAGCACCCTTGCCGAAAGCACCGAGGTCAAGCTCAATGTCTTCCTCAATAGTGATTTTGTTGCTGTTATCATCAATGAGTATTTTTTCTATGTCAGCATTTGCAAGCTCTTTTTGCAGCTCCTCGCTTTCAGGGACAGACGGGGAATCGGAGGAAAAGCCCCATAGCTTTGTTACCCTACCTATAGTGATATCAGTTTTTCTGTTAAGAACATTGCAAAGAAGTACGGTGTCCATTAAAACGGAACGAAGATAGTCGGATGCATAAATTTTTTTCTCGTTATTCAGGATATATATTTCTGCATTTTCCTGTGTGTTTGAAAGTGCCAGCTCTGCATCCGCTGCAGCATTATTTATAATCGAGAAGATCTCTTCACCCTTTTCGGTGTCCTCGGTGTAGATCTTCGCTGTAAGAACACTTCCCATTGCAAATGAAGTTTTTTCTGTCACAGCATCCGTGCAGGAGGTAAATGCAGAAATTATAACAGTAAACGCACATATCAATGCGGATATTTTTATTATTTTTTTGGATATTTTCATCAAAAACCGAACCTCCCATACTGCTTCAATTTAACATTATATCAGTTTATCCCAAAATAGTAAAGTGCCAAATTAACTTTTATTTGTATTATTTTAATACTTGTATTATCTTTATTTTTATGGTATTATAACTCTATATAACAATTTTCAGACAGCAGGTGATCAGAAATTGGATATTACGGAAAAGAATACATCTTCACCCGAGAATGAAATTTTTACAGGCATTTCAATGAGCGACGGGCATAAAGTACATTTTGATCCTAAGAGCGTTTATCTCGACAAGCTTTATGATACAAGCCAAGACAAAATAGATATAGAAGCTGCAAAAAAGCGGGTGATGACTCCATCGGATAAGAGAACTATTACGGTTCTGTGGATACTGAATGCTGCAGTTTTTACTTTTATCGGTATTTTCCTTTATATTACGGGCGGCGGTGATGCATATTCCTCCATCAAGGAGCAAGCACGTTTTGAAACAGATGAGGGTTCTGCGGTATACTATGACAGCACGGAGGTTTTTGGTGACAGCCTTACACCCAATTATTCGGCTGTTGAATACCCTGACGGTATGATAAAGGGCTTTGAACCTCTGTATGCCACAAATTCCGATACTGTAGGCTGGCTGAGAATTCCCGATACCAACATAGACCACGTTATTTTGCAGACGGATAATCATACGGATTATGACAGAACTACATTTTACGGTGACTATTATGTTGGCGGAAGCATTTTTATGGACTACCGTAACAAAATAGGTAAGGGAAGTAAAACACTTTCAAAAAATACCATTATTTACGGACACTATCTTGAAAATCAGCGCGGAATGTTCACCGACCTTGATAAATATATGGATGTTGAGTATTATAAAGAGCATCCGATTATAGAAATGAGTACGCTGTATTCCAACTACCAATGGAAAATAATCGGTGCCTTCATAGCTGCCGTCGAAGAAAAATATGATAACAGCCTTTTCTACTATTGGTACGATAATTTTACTGATGAAAATACTCTCGGCTTTGCAAACGAGGTTGCATTCAGAAGTTATTTTGTAAACCCCTCAATTGATGTTCAGCCTACGGATAAATTTCTTACTCTTTCGACCTGCAGCCATTCACTTGATATAGACGGAATGGTAAATGCCCGTTTTGTTGTGGTTGCAAGGCTTGTAAGGGAGGGAGAGTCAGCCGAGGTTGATGTATCTGCCGCATATGATAATCCCAACCGCCGTATGCCTCAGTATTGGTATGACCGTAACGGTCTTCAGAATCCCTATACTCAGTATGCCATCTGGGATGCATTTGCTTGATTTTAAGAAAGGAAACAGAAAAATGTCAGATTTTGAAAACAAAAACGGAATGACAGCAGGCGAAGAAACTGTCGATGATATTCTTGCCGGAATTCTCAATCCCGACGGTTCATTCAATGATGAATTCAACGGACTTCTTAAAAAATATGTAGGCGGAGATACCACGGGAACGGTTATTTCTGCGGTGGATATTTCGGACAGGCGTGATGAAGCAAATGTTTCTTCACGTGTTGAATATGAAGCAGAAGCTGATATTTCTTTTGCTTCTGTAAAAAATGCCAATGAACGGATAGAGGAAAAAATTCCCGAAAGTGTCAGAACAGTTTATGCGGAAGCTTCTGCTCAGGCACAGCGTCCCGAATTTACCTCGACGGGTGATGTAAAGTATCCTACCATGGGTGTCGGTGCTGCTGAGGAAAGAGTAGTATACGATGCAGACTGGGAAGAAACGGCAAAAAAGGAAGCTGCGAGACTTGAAAGAGTGCGTCAGGACAGAATGCTCAGAGGTGACAGTGCATATGCAAGAACCTTTACTCAGGGCGGTGCATATCTTCCCCGTAAGAGCATTTATGTTGATGCACCCGCTTCCAATTCCGAATATATAGATCCGCTTTCAAGAGATGATGATTTCGAGGGAGAGACTGCAGATTCACAGTATTACAGCAGTTCAAAAAAATCTTTTTTTCCGGAGGGTTTTTCCGCAACACAAAGAAATAATTCTGCTTCGGGCGGAAAAACCGAAAGAGTTAGAGGCGGCAATATGTCAAACGGCAGACATGGAACGGTAAATAGTTCCTCTGCGAGCTGGCTTCAGGTTGAAGAAAAGCCTGTAAAAAAGAAAAAGAGCCTTTTCGGTAAAAAGAAGAGCAATGCGGGTGAGCTCATCGGTAAAATTACCGTTGATGAAGATATCACAGGGGAAAATGCCGTGTACGGTGATGACAAGGACGGTGGAAGTTCCGACCGTGAAAGGGTGTCTCCTTTTACGGGAGAGGATATGGCGAGTGTCGAAAAGGAGACCGAGGGACTTCGTTCTACAGTTGCAGAGATAGTTGACAAATACAAAAAGAGAAGCGAAGAGGACGAAAGAAGACGCATAGAAGAACAGGCAAGACTTGAGGATGAAAGACGCGAAGAGGAGCTTCGCGAACGCAGACGACTTGAGGAAATACGCGTTCTTAAGCAGCATATGAGCCCCGAGCTTTTTGAGGCTGTTGAAAGTGAAGAATCGGAAGAGGCTTTTGATGAATATGAGGATTTCTCAACAGAGCCTGCCGAAAAGAAGGAAGAAAAGCCCAAAAAGACCTTCGGTGTTGTATTTGATCCTACCGTGTTTGAAAAGGATACGGATAAGGGAAGAGAATTTACTGAAAAGATTTCTTTTACGGAGGAATCTGTTGATACCGTGATAAGGGAAGAGAATGAGTTCGAAGAAAATACAGCGGTATCAGACAGCAGAAAAAAGAAGATAGGGATATTATCCCGTCGGAAGGACAGTTGAATTAAGTGAGAAAAGGTAATAATTTTGACGAGCCTGCAAAAGTCATTAAAAGGGAAGATGCTCCCGAGCAGACCTTATATGCTCTGACTTTTTCGGAGGCTGTTACAAATTTTTTCAAATCACGCTTTTCAAAAGAGCGTTTCAAAAAGTTTATTGAGGAAAGCTTTCCTCATAAAACTGACAGTACAAAGGAGAAAATAAGAAAAACCGTAATGGATGTTTCTTTTGTTCTTCTTGTGCTGGGGCTTGCATATATGGTGTTTTATTATTGCAGTTACCGTGAGAGGATAAATGATCTCGGTAACTGGGAAATTGCCATAGACAGTATAAATGAAGATGAGCTTTTTGAATTTGAAGTCAAAAAGCTGTGGGAAAATATAAAAGAGCAGTATCCGGATATAGATTTCCCGGAGGGAATGTCGCTGAAGTTCGCAAGTCTTTATGCCGTAAATCAGGATGTTGTGGGAGTTATCCGTATTCCCGAAATGGATTTCTTTTCGATACTTCTGCAGAATAAGAGCTCGCCGTCATACTATTTATGGAAGGATATGTACGGACAGTACAGCCGTTACGGAAACCCCTATGTTGATTACAGATGTAATGTCGAGGGCGAACTCAGTAAGAACACCATAATTTACGGTCACAATACCCATGACAAATTAGGCTTCAATAAGCTTACTGATTATATGACACTTGCAGGATATAAGGCTGCACCTGTTATTACAATAGAAACTCTTTATGAAAAAACACAGTGGAAGATATTTGCGGTTATGCTTACAAATTCCACATCAGCCGCTGACAGGGGACATCTTTTCTCCTATCTTATTACAGATTTTTCATCTACGGCAGAATTTACTAATATGCTGTCGGGCATTGAAGAGCGGTCAATGATAAATACTCCGGTTGATGTTAATGCCAATGATAAGATAATGACGCTTTACACCTGCTATCAGGATATATTTGACGGAGGACGGCTTGTTGTTTTTGCTCGTCTTGTAAGAGACGGCGAGAGTGCCGAGGTCGATGTTTCAAAGGCTTCCTTCAATCATAATGCCCGTTATCCTCAGGCTTATTACGACCAGCTCGGGCTTACCAATCCTTATGAAAAGCTCACAGAGCCCATAATCTATGAAACTGATGAGAACGGCTCTCTTGTTGAAGTAACCACCGATACGGTATTTACTGATGAAACCACTGCCGAAGAGCCTGTAACCAATGAAATGACATCTGCTCAGGCAGGCAGTTCTGAAGAAACAACTGCTGCCGTAGGTACTGAAGCGACCTCTGCGGAAAACACCGTAGCCGAAACAACTGCAGTGTCTGCCGTTCCCGAAGAAACAACGGCAGCCTTACAGGAAACCACACTTGCTGTAACGGAGCCTTCTGAAAGTGTAAGTGAACAGCCTTCCGAACAGGAAGCTGTCGAACAGTCTGCCGAGGCTTCCGAAACACCTGAAACTGTGGCACCTGCCGCCTGAAAATATACGGATGTGAAAATTAAGTTAAAGGAAAGAATATGAAAGTTAGATTTTTTTTACTGGGAACCCAAAAACACGGCTCTGCACAGCGTTTTGAAGAGGAACTGCGACAGATATTTTTTGAGCATCTTACCGATGACGGAGATATTCAGTCGTTTGATACAATAAAGGATGCATCGTCTGATATTGCAAAAGCCGTTACAGATTCTCACGCACTTGTATTTATTGCCGATTTGGAACAATACGGCTCAACAAAGCTAATGCTGGGGAAGGCATTCGGCTTTGAGCTTAACTGCGATACCGAGCTGCTCCAAAAGGCTTGTGAGCATTTCGGTAAGGATCCGCAGGTTGAAGATTATGATTTTTCCGTGGCACACGCTTTTGTTGCAGGCAATTCAAGGGCATTTGTGCTTGATGACGGTCTGTATGCAGGCTTTTCCGTTGCAAACGGCAATCAGACAATAATTCTTTTGCCCTTTGAAAAGAACAGAACCTCTGTGCTTGTTTCTTCACAGGTGATACCTTATATCAATGCTTCATATCACGTCAGTATAAATACTGAGGGCTTAAAGAAGTATAATGCAGGCAAGCTATTTGAAACTCTTGATTCTCACGGAGCCTCTATTGCAGTTGCGGGTACGAATACCGCTTCGTTCCTCAAGGAGTATCTGAGTGTTGATGAAAGACTTGCCGATAAGGTCAATATTTCTCCCGTTGCCGAAAAAAGAGGCAATATGCAGCCGGTTGATTATGTTGTAAATCTTTCAATAACTGCTTCGGAATTTTTATCCTGCCGTTATTCTGTTGCAATTTCAAATGCGTTTTATACAGGTGACGGGCCGGAAAGTGAAAAAATAGTTTATCTTGCAGTTTCAAACGAAAGAGAAACGGCTGTGAGAGAGATGCATTCCTTTAAGGGAGAAGAGATTCCTGCTTTTCTTACAAGATGCTGCGGTGATCTGTGTGTGTTTATTGCTGATGTTATTGCTGATGATGATGTGTTCAGTTCGGATGTTAAAATCAGAGAAAATGCCGCAGTAAAACGCTATAAGATAGCAGTAGCTTCCGTTGCTGCCGTTATCGTTGCTGTTGTAATTTTCTGTGCAGCTTATTTTAATGCAAATGACTACAGCATTGGTACGTGGTACAATAATTTTATGGAATGGGTCTTCCCTGCAGGCAATCCTTTTGACGGAATATTTGACAAAAATGTGCCGGGTGAGGATGAAGAAATAATAACAGACGGTACCGAAGCCGGAGAAAACACAGATGAAACCTCCGATATAGGTGAAGAGGGTACATCTGAAGAGGCTTCAACCGAAGAAGAAACCGGCGAAGCAGATACTTTTGCGGAAATTGTCGGATAAAGCATAAAAACACGGAGGATGTATTCCGCATTTATTCATTTGCGGAAGCTATGGTGTATGACAAATAACAGATTCAGTAGCATTATTTCTGTGCTTATTGTGTTTTTATTTTTTGTTTCCGTTCTGTATGTTCCTTCATATGCTTCGGAAAAATACCTTTTCTGTGATATCAACTCAGATAAGGTCGTAAACGCTTCCGATGCCCGTACGGCACTTCGTTTTGCTGTTGACCTTGAATATTACACAAAAGCACATCTTATACTTGCTGATGTTGATTCCAACGGTAAAATCGGGGCTTCTGATGCAAGATTTATTCTCAGGTATTCTGTAGGACTTGAAAAGCCCGATACCGTAAGCGTTGAAATTCCCGAAGAAGCATTCAATGAATTTATAAATAAGAATATGAGCGACAGCATTTTTGATGTTGCTGTGCCTGATGCCCCTGCAGTAAATGCCGGAGCCGATACATTTACCTTTACTGTCTATGGCTACGGCCACGGTGTGGGGCTTTCGCAGTACGGTGCATTGTCGCTTGAGGATGCAGGTTATACATATGAGGAAATAATAACTCATTATTATTCCGGAACCGAAGTAAAATATATAGAAGAATTTCCCGCAACCGTGGTTTACCCTACATATGAATTTTCGGAAGAATTACAGAAGGACACATGGATAAATAAGGCACGTGAGACCGAAGAGCTTCTTGTAAGAATGGTTTATCAGGAAATATACGGTGTTACGGGAAACGGAAAATATAAAGAAGCACTAAAGGCTATGACTTTATGTATTTTCACAAATCTTGCATATTATGATTTTAACATACAAAGCCGTTGGGATGTCGGTATTGCATACGAGGGCGATTATGATACAATTCCCGAAAATCTTAAGCTGCTTGTAAAAGAGGTTCTCGGAAAGTACATAACAGTAAAGGGCGAAAATGAGGCAATTCTTGCTGTTTACAGCGGTCTTGCCGCAGGAATGACCGCATCTGCAGAAAGTGTATGGGGATATCCTTATTCTTATCTTACGGCGGTTCCAAGTCATTTTGATATGGAAAACCCGATATTTATTAAGCAATATACATATACCTCAGAGGAAATGTATAATCTGATAAAAGCATATGATGCAAGTATCGTGCTTGACGAAGACCCTGCAAGCTGGCTTGAAATACTTGAGCATACGGCTTCAATGGATGAAAACAGGGGATATGTGACAAAAATCAGAGTGGGAGATAAAGTTCTTTCAGGATACAATCAGTTTCAGTTTACTCTCATGAAAAATAAATTTATTTCATCCTGTTTTACTGTTACTTATACTCCCGTAAATGCATAATTACACAGCCCTTTATTGAAAGGTGACAATATGGATAAAGAGAGAATAGAAAAAGCAGTAAGAGAGATTCTTATTGCGATAGGTGAGGATCCTGACAGGGAAGGACTTCTTGAAACTCCGAAAAGAGTTGCAAAAATGTATGAAGAGGTTTTCTGCGGGCTTGAAAAATCACCTGAAGAGCACTTGAAGATATTCAATGAAGAAAAGAATGAGGAAATGGTGGTTGTCCGCGATATTCCTTTATATTCAATGTGTGAGCATCACCTTCTGCCCTTTGTCGGTAAGGCACATATTGTGTATATTCCGGGAGGCGGTAAGGTGATAGGTCTTTCCAAGCTTGCAAGAATCGTTGATAATTTTGCAAGAAGACCGCAGATTCAGGAGCGTCTTACCTCGCAGATTGCAGATTTTCTTATGGAAAAGCTTGAACCTCAAGGGGTTGCTGTCGTTATTGAAGCGGAGCATCTTTGTATGACTATGAGAGGTGCCAGAGCCGCCGGCTCTAAAACCACCACATCTGCTCTTCGGGGCAGTATGCGTTCCGATGCAAGAACAAGAGCAGAAGCCTTATCCTTGATTTTGTGATAATATTTAGAATAAGAGGGAACTTCTCTCCAATAACAAAAAAGGTGAATTTATGTCAATTCCTCTTGCTGACAGAATAAGACCGAAAAATCTCGGTGAAATATCGGGACAGCGTCATTTGTTTTCAGAAGGTGCTGTTCTTCGCAATATCATAGAATCGGGTAATATTCCGAATCTTATTTTCTACGGTCCGTCGGGCACGGGAAAAACGACGGTTGCAAGAATAATTGCAGCCGCCACAAACAAAAGACTTCATATACTCAACGGTACAAGTGCATCGCTTTCCGATGTCAAGGATGTTATTTCCGAAATTAATACCATTGCAGCACCCAACGGACTTCTTCTGTATCTTGATGAGATTCAGTATTTCAACAAGAAACAGCAGCAGTCTCTTCTGCAGTATATTGAAAACGGAGATATTACTCTTATTGCCTCCACTACGGAAAATCCGTATTTTTATATTTATTCAGCCGTACTCAGCCGTTCTACGGTTTTTGAGTTCAAAAGCATCTCAAAAGAGGATGCTGTTCCCGGTATTGAAAGAGCTTTTTCAATTATCAGCGAAGAAAACGGTGAACAATATGACATTGAAGACGGAGTAATCGATTATATCGCATCTGCCTGTGGAGGTGATATGAGAAAGGCGGCAAACATTGTTGAGCTTACCGTTCTCGGCTCTATGAGAGCAAAAGAGGGAGAGGCAAGAAAAATTACTCTTGATACCGTAACACAGGTATGCAGTAAAACTGCCATGCATTATGACAGGCAGGGTGATGAATACTATGATATGTTATCTGCATATCAGAAATCAATGCGTGGGTCTGATGCCGATGCGGCACTTCATTATCTTGCAAGAATACTTGAAGCCGGCGACCTTATTTCCGCAACCCGAAGATTGATGGTATGTGCCTGTGAGGATGTGGGACTTGCATATCCTATGATAATTCCCATTGTAAAATCCGCTTGCGATATTGCTATGCAGGTAGGGCTTCCCGAAGCAAGAATCCCTCTCGCAGATGCAGTTATTCTTGTGTGTAATTCACCAAAATCAAATTCTGGTGAAGCAGCAATTGATGCCGCTATGGCTGATGTCAGGGCAGGTCTTGCAGGCCCTGTGCCGAGACACTTGCAGAATAAGCATTTTGACGGTGAAGATGCTCTTGTAAAAGGTCAGCACTATAAATATCCCCATGATGCTCCCAATCATTGGCTGAGGCAACAGTATCTTCCCGATTCCGTCAAGGACAGAAAATATTACCGGTACGGGGACAACAAAACCGAACAGGCAGCCAAGGAATACTGGTCAAAAATTAAAAAGTGAAAATAGTCGGAATCCCTCGCAGATTCCGACATTTTTTTGCAATAATACCCTGTATGGTATTGCTTTTTATAAAAGGTTTTCGTATAATTATACTATTATTTGCAAGGAGAATGTATAAATGTCTCAAATTGAAAAGAAAAAATCAGACGGTTTACATATTGATAAAAAGACAATAATCAGCATAACAGCGATACTTCTTGCCGTGTATATTTTTGCAGGTGTGCTGACACAGATAATGCCCCGCGGAGAATATACTACATTTATTGATGAAAGCACGGGTAAAGCATCTGTTACAACGGAAAGTGTATATATGCCTTTGGAGGATTATACGATGCCGTTGTGGAAAATAATTGCAGCTCCCGTTATGGTTTTTGTTGATTCAGCAACAAGGGATACGGGAATGACAGGTATACTTATAATCGCATTTATCGTGCTTATGGGCGGTACTTTTCTTCTGCTTGACAGGTGCGGAGTGCTTAAATACCTTGTTGCAGTTGTAATAAAGAAGTTTTCTCATAAAAAATATCTTCTTATGGCTGTGCTTACATTTTTCTGTATGGCACTTGCTTCAACTGCGGGTATTCTTGAAGAAAGTGTAACTCTTGTACCTATTGCTGTGGCAATTTCTCTTGCACTCGGTTGGGATTCTCTTGTAGGTTTGGGGATGAGCCTTGTTGCTGTAGCCTTCGGCTTTACAGCGGCAACCTTTAATCCCTTTAATGTAATGACGGTGCAGAAGCTTGCAGGTGATATTGAGGTCTTTTCAGGACTCTGGCTTCGCCTTATTGTATTTGCACTTGTGTATATCGGTCTTTATAGCTTTTTGTTTTTCTATGCGAAGCGGATCGAGAAAAATCCTCAGAAGAGCCTTTCCTATGAAGGTGATAAGGCTTTGAGAGAAAAATATACGGTAAGCGATGTTGATGCCGTGTTTGCTGATAAAAATGCAGGAAAAGCAGCAAAAGCATTCTGTATATGTCTTATATGTGCATTCATCTGTATAATTACCGATTTTGTTGCGGGAGCCGGCGGAGCGATTTCTATGGGCGGTATTGCCGTGTTTTTCGTTGCAGGCGGTATTTCTGCTGCAATTATTACGGGAGTACGCGGAAAAAAATTGCTTTACGGCTTTACTGAGGGTATAAAGACGGTTGCTCCTGCAATCCCTCTTATCGTTATTGTTATTTCCGTAGCCTACATACTCAATACGGGAAAGATAATGCACACAATTCTTTATTACATACACAATCTTATTGAGGGTATGAAGCCCTATGCGGCGATTCTTCTTATATTCCTGTTTATTGCACTTCTTGAATTTTTTATCGGCTCGGGAACTGCAAAGGCATTTCTTGTGATGCCCCTTGTTCTTCCGCTTTCACATCTTATCGGACTCAGTTCTAACTCTGTTGTTCTTTCATTCTGTCTTGCAGACGGCTTTACGAATCTTCTTTATCCCACAAGCGGAATTATGATAATCGCAATAGGACTTATAGGTGTTTCCTACACGAAATGGCTCAGATTCTCCTGGCCCTTGTTTGTGATCGAAGGAATAATTTCCGTTGCGGTGATGATGCTTGCGGTATTTATAGGCTATCGATAAATTATGATTTGCTTGACTTGATATTAAAGTTTTGTTATTATTAATTTGTATATTTTCTTTGGAGGAGATAAATATGGGAAAGAAATATCTTATTATCAACGCAGACGATTTCGGACTTTGTCACAGTGCGAATGAAGCAGTTATGGATCTTTTCTTATCGGGCAGTATTTTCTCATCAACTATTATGACACCCTGTCCCGGTGCAGATGAGGCAATTGAATTTTCAAAGGCTCATCCCGAATTTGCCATCGGTGTTCACCTTACTCATACCAATGAATGGCAGGGAAATTTCCCTTGGGGACCTATGACAGACCTTCCTTCATTAAAGAATGAACACGGCAGAATGTGGCCCGAAAGCGAAGATTTTGAAGCACACTGTGAATATGATGAGGCGGTTAAGGAAACTATTGCACAGATCGAATACTGTGAAAATAAGGGTATGAAGCCCTCACACATTGACAGTCATATGGGTGCATTATACGGAATGAACGGAAAGATTATGATGCTTCCGAAAACACTTGCAGTATGCGGAAAAAAAGGCTATCCCTTCAGAATGTTCTCAAAGCCTCTTAAAGAACAGTGTCCCGA
Organism: uncultured Ruminococcus sp.; assembly: GCA_964440255.1. GTDB lineage: Bacteria > Bacillota > Clostridia > Oscillospirales > Acutalibacteraceae > RUG806. The sequence continues at coordinate 25,380 of CAYTRD010000006.1, forward strand.
GGGTACTCCCGTGTGGCTTTTCTCTGTTGCAAGTGTACTTTCAGGTATGTTCGGTAAGAAAAATAATGTTCCTATGCCTGACTACCTTATTTTCCCCGAAAATATAAAAACGGGAAACACCTATGAAGAATTCAAGTATAACTTCATTGAATATCTCATAAAAATACCTGACGGAATCTGTGAGACTTATGTGCATCCTGCAATGCCTACTGATGAAATGAAGTCAATTACGGGCACATGGCAGAGAAGATACTGGGAGTATCTTGTTATGAAAGATCCCGAAACTCACGCAGCCTTCAAAACTCACGGTATCAAGCTTATCAGCTACCGTGACCTTGCACGATTGAGAGCTGAGAAATAAAATATTTATGACAGAAAAAATCTCTCCTGAAAAACTCAGGAGAGATAATTTTTTTTAAGAGGCGTTTGTGATAACTTCTGCTGATGGGGGAGATGCTTTTGTTTTCTTTTCTGCAATTTTCTGAATCACAATAATAAAAACAACAAGAGCAATACCGATGATATCCGTTATAGTTTCGGGTACGATAAGCATCAGACCGCCTGCAAGGGTAAGAATTCTCTGCCACCAAGGAAGCTTTAAGAACATATGACCTTCCATACCTGCGGCAACTGCATAAATGCCGATAAATGAGGTGATTGCAATTGAAATGATGTCAAACACACCTGCATCAATAAAGAGCATTTTCGGGTTATAAGCGAACATATAAGGGATAATGAATGCGGCAATGGCAAGCCTTGTTGCCGTGACACCTGTTTTTAACGGATTCGATTTTGCGATAGCAGAGCCTGCATATGCAGCGAGGGCTACGGGAGGAGTGATATCTGCAACAATACCGAAGTAGAAAACAAACATATGAGCAGCAAGTGCGGGAATGCCCATTTTGATAAGAATGGGAGCCGTAATGGTTGCCATAATAACATAGTTTGCAGTTGTGGGAACACCCATACCGAGAACGATACAGCAAACCATGGTAAGGAAGAGTGCAAGGAACATACTATCCTGTGCAATAGGTACGAGAGTGTTGAGAAGAAGCTGACCGAGAGCAGTCATCGTAACAACACCTGCAATAAGACCTGCCATACCGCAGGCTACTGCAACACCTATTGTGTTCTTTGCACCGTTATGAAGTGAATCAACGATGACGGCAGGCGTGAGTGTTACCTCATTCTTTGTAAAGAATGAAAGAATAACACAGCTCACCATACCGATAAATACGGCCTTTGTCATCATTGCAGAACCGAAGGGGAGCCATAATCCGAGCGTAACGGCTACGGGAATCAAGGCAATTCCCATTTTTTTCAGATCTTTACTGCTTACCTGTCTGTGAATAAGCTTTTCAATGATATCTGTCGGGAAAAGGCTTACTATGAGAGAAGCAAGTATTGCAAAGCAAGCGGAAACACCTGCACTGAAGTAATTCATACATATAACGAGAATTACAATGGGAAGAAGAAGATAACCGTTTTTCATAATGAGCTTGAAGAAATTGGGAATCGCTTCCTTCGGAAGACCTTTAAGTCCTAATTTCTTTGCTTCAAAGTGAATCATAAGGAAGATTCCGGTAAAGTATAAAGCAGCAGGAAGAATAGCAGTTACCGCAATAGTGGCATAGGGTACACCTGTGATTTCTGCCATAAGGAAAGCCGCCGCACCCATAATGGGAGGCATTATCTGTCCGCCTGTGGAGGCTGCTGCTTCAACAGCCGCTGCAAAGTGGGGCTGATATCCCGTCTTTTTCATAAGAGGAATAGTAATGGAACCGCTTCCAACCGTGTTTGCAACGGATGAGCCTGAATACATACCCTCAAGTGCACTTGAAATAACCGCAACCTTCGCAGGACCGCCTACAGCACTGCCGGCAATTGAGTTTGCAAGGTCAACGAAGAATGTACCGATACCTGTTTTTTCAAGAAGAGCACCGAGAATAATAAAGAGAACAATGAATGTGGTGCAGACATATACGGGGGTTGAGAAAAGTCCGTTTGCCACATCATAGAAAAGGCTGTATGCAAGGTTTCTCAGTGCCTTATCGGGATTCTCCGAGAAGGCCTTGATTGCCGCATATGCTATGAATGCTCCTGCAACGAATATAATTGGAAGACCGACGGCTCGCCGTACAAGCTCAACCAACAGAATTATTGCAATAAAGGCAATAGCTATCTGCAGAGTGCCGATTCGTCTTGACATCATAATTATTTCTTCCTGGCATATTGCATAATAAAGGAATGAAGCCGCACCTGCAAGTGCTAAGAAGATATCGTAAACGGGAACATAATTTATACGCTTTGTCTGTTTTTTATAGGCAGGGAAAATAAGATAACCTATAAAGAGAATGAATGCCATAAATGTTGTAAGCTTTGTGTATTTTGTGGCATTCGGGAAAAGCAGTGCCATTGATATCATATATACGCTGAATGAACAAAGAAGTCCTGTGATAACATGCTTTCTCCAGCCCGTGAAAATTCTTGTATTGCTTTCACGGTCGAATTCTTGCATTATTTTATCGGAATCAATGACTTCATCATCATTTACGGTGATTTTGGCAGTATTTTCGTCCATTGTTTTTTCCCCTTTCCTTTGTTTTTTTGAAAATAAAATGCCGCAATTTATAAAAACTGCGGCACAAAATATTACCGTTTTGTGTAGGCAGACACTTAAGCAGCTGTTGTCTCTTCAGCAGCTTCAGTTGTTTCTTCATCTGCAGTTGTTGTTTCTTCGGCTGCAAGTGTTGTCTCTTCGGCAGCTTCAGTTGTTTCTTCTGATTCTGCTTCTGCTTCAATAATGCCCTTTTCTACATAATACTTGAGAGCACCGGGGTGAAGAGGAACATCACCGATACCGTTAACGGTTGTGTTGATGTCCATCTGAGCAGCCTTTGCGTGGCAAGTAGCTACATCAGCATTTTCCCAAAGGTTCTTTGTGATCTCATATACCTGATCTTCACTCATTTCGTTTGTTACAACATAAGTAGCCATGATAGCAACTGTGTTAACTGTTTCAGTAACAAAAGCATAGTCAGCACTTGTCATTTCATACTTTGTATAGAAGGGATAGTCGTTCATAAGCTTTGCGATAACATCATCGCCAAGGTCAACAACTACAACATTTGTAGCAGTTGCAAGCTCTGTGATAGCTGTTGTGGGTGTACCTGCTGTGATGAAAGCAGCGTCAATAGCACCGTCTTTAAGAGCAGTAGCACTGTCACCGAAGGAAGCAAATGTAGCCTTGATGTCTGTTTCATAGTCAAGTCCTGCAGCTGCAAGGATCTGAGTTGCGTTGTAGAAAACGCCCGAACCAGCATCGCCGATAGCAACATTCTTACCTGCAAGGTCAGCAACTGTCTTGATGCCTGATGCTTCTGTAGCGATGAGCTGGCAAACTTCAGGATAGATGCAAGCAACAGCTGAGAAAGTCTTGATAGGAGCGTCAAAGCCGTTTGTTCCGCTATAAGCATAGTTCATAACGTCGTTCTGAACTGTAGCCATATGATAGTCACCGTCATCAATACCTTCGATGTTAGCCTGTGAACCACCTGTGGAAACAACTTCAAACTTGTAAGCGTCTGTTGTGATAGCCTGAAGGGAAGCACCTGCAAATGCATAGTATGTACCGGTGGTTCCGCCTGTTCCTACTTTGATAGTGTCGAATGTTTTGTCGCCGTAAACTACATCTGTAGCTGCAGCAGTTGTTTCTTCGCCACCTGCTGTTGTGCTTTCGGTGCCGTCGCCGCCGCAAGCTGCAAAGCAAGTAACACAGAATGTGAGTGCGAGAAGAATAGCAATAATTTTCTTCATGTTTGTGTACCTCTTTCTTTTATTTAGTACTAAAATATTAGTCCCGCTTATATTACCACATATTTCTGCTTATATCAAATATAAATAATTATATAGAACCTATAAATAAAATTTATAATTATCAAAAAAGTATAATTTTTTTACATAATATGTGCTATATGTACGGTAAAATTACTTGTTTTTTTGAGAGGTTGTATATATAATAGGATAAGAACATATTAAGGAGGCGGGATATATGTTTGACGGTATGGATTATGTATATGAAGTATATTTGGAAAAAAGCTTTTCGGGTGCTGCAAAGAAGCTCTTTGTTTCACAGCCTGCTTTATCGGCATCCGTAAAGAAGGTTGAAAAGCAGCTTGGCATAACCATCTTTGACAGAAGCACAAATCCCATTTCGCTTACGCAGGCAGGAAGAGTATGTATTGAATCTATAGAGCAGATGAGAGCACTTCAGCATAATATGCTCAATCAGCTCAACGACCTTTCCGATATGAAAAGCGGCAGTGTTATAGTTAGTGCGGAAAACTTTATTTCTTCATTTATTCTTCCCGATATCATAATTGAATTTATGAATACCTACAGCGGTATTACCGTGGAGCTTGTTGAGTCACACTCACACGACCTGAAGAATCAGCTTCTTGAAGAAAAGGTGGATATCCTTGTTGCCCATGATTTTGACCCCGAGCTTTTTATTTCTTATCCTCTTGCAGACGAAACTCTTTTGCTGGCAGTTCCCGTGTCTTATCCCGTCAATGACAAATTCGGTAACAAAAAGCTTACTGATGAGGATGTAAAAAATAAAAGATACCTTGATAAGAATTGTCCTACCGTAGATCTCTGTGAGTTTTCAAATGAATCCTTCCTTGTTCTGAAAAAAGGTAATGATATGTACACAAGAACAATGCAGCTCTGTGAAAATGCAGGCTTTGTTCCAAAGGTCAAAATATATCCTGACCAGCTTCTTACTGCTTACAATATGACAAGAGCAGGACTTGGAATCACAATAGTAACGGATAATCTTTTAAGAGCTGAAAGAGGCTCTTCCAAATGTGTATTTTATAAGCTTTCAGGTGAAAACACCCGAAGAAAGCTTGCTATGGGCTATAAGAAAAAAAGGTACCCCTCAAGGGCTATGGAAGCTTTTGTGCAGTGTGCAAAGCAAGTATACGACAGAAAGTGAGTGTCAGTATGGTAAAGAAAAGACATTGGCTGAAGGGTGACTGCCACCTTCACACCTGTAATTCCGACGGACTGTACCGTCCCGAGGAGCTTTATGATATGCTGTTTGAGCTGGGAATGGATTTTGCATTTATTACCGACCATAACGTGAACACTCCCGGCAAAAAAGCATTTTATCACAGAGGTGTTGCAATTTTTCCCGGTATGGAAATATCCGGCGGACTGGGACATGTGAATATCTGGGGAGAAAATCTTCCTTTTGAAAGGATTTCCCGTCCTGAAACAGAAGAGGCATATGCAGAGCTTGTTGAAAAAGCAAGAGCCTCAGGTGCACATGTAAGCGTCAATCATCCCTTTGACAGAAAGCTTTCGTGGAAAATAGACCGAGATAATTATAAAATGGATTCCGTGGAAGTTTGGAATTCTCCCATGCATACAGATAATGTATATTGCCTTGATTGGTGGACTGCCAAAATTTTGAAGGGTGAGTTTATTCCCGCCGTCGGAGGAAGTGACTATCACAGGGATTATGTTGTCACCAAGCTTCTTTGTGTTCCGACAACTTATGTTTATGCGGAATCAAATTCTATTGAGGATGTGCTTACGGCAATAAGGAGAGGAAATGTTTTTGTTACAAATTCTCCGAAAGCTCCGAAGCTGTTTCTGACTTCGGGTGATGCGGTGCCGGGTGATAAGGTTCAGTTTACGGAAGGATGTTTTGTTAATGTGAAGCTTGAAAAGCTCAAAAAGGGACAGACACTTCGCATTTATCACAATGAAAAAGTCATTTTTGAATATACCGCAAAGAAGACTGAAAAGAATATTGATGAATGTATTTCCGTGCCATCGGAAGGCTTTGTGAGAGCCGATGTGAGATTTACATATTCTGCTGTTGTTAAAGCAGGATATGTGGAGCTTGCAGGGAAGGGCTTCGGTATGCACGATAAGGGAGAGCCTGTTCCGGATATGATTTACAGCTTTACTAATCCTATATTTTTTGTATAAAGCTTAACGCTGAAGCATTTTTTTTGCCTCAGCGTTTTTTTACTTTATAGGAAATTGCTTCCTATATAATAAAAACACCGCAGTACATTTTTGTACTGCGGTAAATTTATTGCGTTATCAGCCTGCTATAAGGTCAAAAAGCATTTTAATGTAAGTTCCGAGCATTTCTGCGATAGCAACGATAAGATTTACGGGATACTGTATAATGGTAGCAGCTATTGATTCATCAAGGTTGGAGTCTTCTGCTTTTCCGCCTTCATCCTTCATAATTGCGTATGTGTCAACGAGTTCAATTTCCTGTGTTTCATCGTCAACTACATAAGCCTTGTAAATAAGCTTGCCGCCGTCGATTTCCGTTACGCAGAAGCATCCGCCCCAATCTCTTGTTGAGAATGCCTTATCGGCAACATCAAGAATAGGCTTCATAGCATCCTCATTAACCGTATATCTCTTTGTGCCTGCTGTGGAGGGAAGTGTATAAACAGTTCCTTCGGGATTTACTGCAAATGTGATCTGTTCGCCGTCGATTGTTTCTGTAACATATTCAACATTTTCTACGGCTGCGTCACCGTAAACCTGTGTTGTTCTGAGGTACATATGGTCGTGACCGGCATATACAATATCAATATCAAGCTCGTCGATGATGGGAAGAAGAACATTTCTCATAATAACTGTGTCGGGCTTATTAATGTTCTTACCTGCAGAATAAAGTGAACGGTGCATCATTATGATTTTCCATGTTGCATCGCTTTCTTTCATATCGTTGATGAGCCAGTTCTTCTGTGCCTGTGTCATGGGATACATATCATTTGTGTTGAGAACTGCGATGTGAGCGTTGCCGTAATCGAATGAATAATAAACACCCTCAAGAGACTTATTGTCACTTTCATCAAGTGCAAAAGTATTCTTGAAGCAGTTGGTATTGAATTTGTTTGTGATATTACCGTCGTGGTTGCCTGCGACGGGAACCTGTGTGTAAGAATTATTTGCAAATGCGAAGTTCTTGAAATACCAATCCCATTCGTCATTTGTGTTGTCATTAACATAGTCACCGAGGTTTGCTATGAAGGCTGCTTCGGGAGCAATCTCAAGAGCACCCTTGAGTGTAAGTGAAGCCTGTGCGAAATTCTCGTCACTGCTTGCCTGAACGTCAGCAATCGTAATGAAAGAGAATTTGCTGTCACCGTCATCAGTAGTAACTGTGCAGGGCTCACTCCAGAGATTTTTGGATGCATCACCCACTCTGTAAGTGTAGGATGTGCCTGCTTCAAGGTCATTTACATATACCTTATGAATATACTGATCTCTGTATGTTCCGACTGTGCCTGTGTATGACTTTGCACCGTCAAAGCTACCGTTAAATTCGGATGTTTTAACTATCTGAAGGTCGGATGCACCGTCCTCGTATGTGTACCATGAAAAGCCTCTGCCTGAGCTTCCGTCTTCAATCATTGTACAGGAAATTCTTTTTACTTCGTCTGCAGATGCACCCATAGCGAATGAACCGAAAAGCATCATTACGGAAAGCACAACTGCGAGAACTCTTTTTACTGATTTGTTCATTTGTATTTCCTCCCGAAAATTCATTATATTAAAGTATACCATTCATAAACAAAAATGTCAATTTTTTATTTCAGAACTGATTAGAAATGTTATAGTTCGTTAAAATGCACAAAAATTTAAAATTTTTTGTAACAGTGCTTCTAACAAAATAGTCAAATTTTTGCTTGAATTTGAGTTGTTTATTTGGTAAAATTACATTCGGAGGTGTTTAAACTTGAACAGTAACAGAGAAAAAACCTCTGATATTCCCGTTTATCTTTTCAAACAGGGACGAAACTGCAGAGCATATGACTTCTTCGGTTCGCATTTTACTGAAAACGGAGTTGTTTTCAGAGTATGGGCACCGAAGGCAGCTTCGGTAAGTGTAGTCGGTGAATTCAATTCGTGGAATGAAGAAAGCCACCCTATGGAAAAAATTGCCGACGGTATATGGGAAACGGAAATAGAGGGTATCAGGCAATACGACAGCTATAAGTATTCTATCCTCGCAGAAGACGGAAAACGCCGTATGAAAGCAGACCCTTATGCTTTTCATTCGGAAACAAGACCTGCAAACGCATCGAAGGTATATGATATTGAGGGGTTTTTGTGGAGTGATGAAGAATACCTTCACAGTATTTACGGACGGGACATTTATTCTTCTCCCGTAAATATATATGAGCTTCACGCGGGCTCTTGGAAAACATATCCCGACGGTGAGCCTTATTCCTACAGGGCTCTCGCCGACGAATTAGTGGTATATTTAAAGGAAATGTCCTATACCCATGTTGAATTGATGCCGGTTCTGGAGCATCCCTTTGACGGTTCGTGGGGATATCAGGTAACGGGTTATTTTGCCGTGACCTCACGCTACGGAACACCTCACGACTTTATGTATTTTGTAAATAAGCTGCATAATGCGGGAATAGGTGTTATTCTCGACTGGGTACCTGCTCATTTTCCGAAGGATGCACACGGTCTTTACGAGTTTGACGGGACCTGCTGTTATGAATATTCCGATGAACTCAAGCGTGAACACGCTGACTGGGGAACGAGAATATTTGACTTCGGAAAAAATGAAGTTATAAGCTTCCTTACTTCAAGTGCTGCATTTTTCTTTGACAAATACCATATAGACGGTCTTCGCGTGGATGCTGTGGCATCAATGCTTTATCTTGATTACGGAAGACGCGACGGTCAGTGGAGACCGAATATCTACGGCGGAAGAGAAAATCTTGAAGCAGTTGCTTTCTTAAAGTATCTCAATGAGAGTATTTTCAGAGATTTCCCCCACGCACTGATGATTGCAGAGGAAAGCACCGCGTGGCCGCTTGTTACGAAGCCTGTTTCCGTTGACGGTCTGGGCTTTAATTTCAAGTGGAATATGGGTTGGATGAATGACATATTGAGATATTCTGCTCTTGACGGTCTTTCAAGAAAATATAATCACGACCTTATTACATTTTCTATGTTTTATGCATTTTCGGAGAATTTCGTGCTTCCCATTTCCCACGATGAGGTTGTGCACGGCAAGAAATCTCTTCTTGATAAAATGCCAGGTACTTATGAAGAAAAATTCGCCGGACTGAAAGCGTTTTTAGGCTATATGTATTCACATCCCGGTAAAAAGCTTATTTTTATGGGACAGGAATTCGGTCAGTTTATCGAATGGGATGAAAAAAAACAGCTTGACTGGTTCTTGCTTGATTATGATGCACATAAAAATCTTCACGGATATGTAAAAAAACTCAATAAGATCTATAAGGATAATCCTGCATTGTGGGAAATAGATTATTCGTGGGAAGGCTTTCAGTGGCTTGTGAGCGACGATAATTCAAACTCCGTGGTTGCTTTTCAGCGGAAGGATAAAAACGGCGAAAAAATTGTTGCTGTATGCAACTTCACTCCCGTAACAAGAGAAAATTACCGTATAGGTGTAGAAAGTCGCGGTTCTCTTTCATATCTTCTCGATTCCGACCTTAAGGAATACGGCGGACAGGGAGAAGAACACAAAAAACGTATATATACCTCGAAGGTTCCGTGGCACGGAAAAGAGCACTCATTTGAGATTACTCTTCCGGGACTTTCCTGCATATATCTCAAGTATAAACCGTACAAAACAAAATCAAGATAAAATATCAGAAAGGACGACTTCAGATGGCAAGAAAAACAGAATGTATAGCAATGCTGCTCGCAGGCGGACAGGGCAGCAGACTCGGTATTCTTACAAAGAATATTGCAAAGCCCGCAGTACCCTACGGCGGAAAGTACAGAATTATTGACTTTCCTCTTTCAAACTGCACAAATTCAGGTATTTACACGGTAGGTGTTCTTACACAGTATCAGCCTCTTGAACTCAATGACTATATCGGCAACGGACAGCCTTGGGATCTTGACAGAGCAGAAGGCGGTGTACACATCCTTTCTCCCTATCAGCAGATAAAGGGAACAGAATGGTATAAGGGTACAGCCAACGCTATTTATCAGAACATTAATTTCATTGACCGTTATGAGCCCGAGTATGTTGCAATTCTTTCAGGTGACCATATCTATAAGATGGACTATGCAAAGATGCTCGATTACCATAAGGAAAAGGATGCGGCCTGTACGATTGCAATGCTTGAGGTTCCGTGGGAGGAGGCATCTCGTTTCGGGCTTATGTTCGTAAATGATGACGGTGCTATAACCGCATTTGAAGAAAAGCCCAAGGTTCCCAAGTCAAACAAGGCTTCAATGGGTGTTTATATCTTTACATGGAAGAAGCTTCGTGAATATCTTATTGCTGATGAAAATACTCCGGGCTCCTCCAATGACTTCGGTAAGAATGTTATCCCCGCAATGCACGAAGCAGGTGAGAGGATGTTCGCTTATCAGTTTGACGGCTACTGGAAGGATGTCGGAACCATCGACAGTCTTTGGGAAGCAAACCTTGACCTGCTCAATCCCAGAATAAATATTGATTTAAGCGATACAGACTGGCCAATTTATTGCAAGAATTCTGCTCTTGCTCCTCATTTTGCGTCAAAGGATTCGGAAATTCAGAATTCTATGGTATCAGGCGGTTGTGTAATTGACGGTAAGGTTGATTTTTCCGTGCTTTTCTCCAATGTTACGGTTGAAAAGGGTGCAAGCGTTGAATATTCAATAGTAATGCCCGGTGCCGTTATTAAAGAAGGTGCACAGGTAAGATATGCAATGGTTGCGGAAAATGCGGTTATCGAAGCAGGTGCTGTTGTAGGCGAAGCTCCCGAAAATGTGAAGGACCTTGAAAAATGGGGAGTTACCGTTATCGGTGCCGATGTGACAATCGGCAAAAAAGCAAAAATTTCCGCAAATCTTATGATTGATGAAAATATTGAGGAGGGCGAAGTAAAATGAACGGAAAAGATGTACTCGGTTTGATATTTGCAAATACAGATGACGATGTAATAAGCGAAGTTACGGGCGTGCGTTCAATGGCATCCGTTCCTTTCGGCGGGGCATACCGTCTTGTTGATTTTGTTCTTTCCAATATGGTAAATTCCGGTATAACAAAGGTCGGTGTTGTTACCAATAATAATTATCAGTCGCTTATGGACCATATAGGAACGGGAAAGCATTGGGACCTTTCAAGAAAGAATGACGGAATTTATTTCCTGCCTCCTTTCAATGCTGAAGCTGTTGAAAATTATAACGCATCAAGAATCGGTGCACTTAAGAACATTCTTCATTTCCTTGAAAAGTCAAATAAGGAATATGTGTTTATGACAGACTGTACTTATGTGGCAAACCTTGACCTTGAAGAAATATTTGATTATCACGAAAAGAACGGTTGCGATATAACTCAGCTTTATATGCACGGCAAGACTCCCGCAATTAAGGACAATCCCGTGCTTGATAAAATTGAAGACGGAAGAATTACTAAAATGACACTCGGAACGGGTGAGGGCAAAAACACAGATTTCGCACTTAAGGCAATTCTTATAAAGAAATCTCTTCTTGAAAGCCTTGTTTCCGTATCCTATGCAAAGGGTCTTGTTTCTTTTGAAAAGGACATCATTATGAAGAACCTCAAAAAACTCAATGTGGGTGCATTTGAGGTCAAGGGCTTCTGCAAGGTCATTGATTCACTTGCTTCATATTTCGATGCCAACTTCTCACTTCTTGATTCACGTAATTACAGAGAGCTTTTCAACCGTGAAAGACCTGTTTATACAAAGATATACGATGATATGCCCACAGTCTATAATCCCGATTGTAATGTCAAGAATTCTCTTATCGCAGACGGCTGTATAATTGACGGTGAGGTTGAAAACTGTATCATATTCAGAGATTGCCGTATTGAAAAGGATGCAAAGGTGAAAAATTCCATTCTTATGCCTCACGGCTTTATTGCACAGGCAGCATCCGTAAATTACTGTATAGCTGATAAGGCAGTAACCGTAAGAAGCGGAAAAACTCTTTCAGGTGCAGATTCCTATCCCGTTTATATAGGAAAGAACATCCACATTTAAAAAGGAGAAAAATATGAAAGTATTATACGCAGTAAGCGAAGCTAAGCCCTTTATTGCCTCGGGCGGTTTGGGTGATGTTGCGGGGAGCCTTCCGATAGCTTTAAGAAAAAGACTTATCGGCTGCAGAGTTGTAATGCCTTTGTATGAGGGTATTCCCGAAAAATTCAAAAATGAAATGAAGTTTATAACTCATATCACAGTACCGGTTGCATGGAGAAGACAGTATTGCGGTATTTTTGAAGCAAAATATAACGGTGTTATATATTATTTCCTTGACAATCAGTATTATTTCAAGCGTCAAGGCATTTACGGGCACTATGACGATGCGGAGAGATTTGCGTTCTTCTCCCGTGCAGTTCTTGAAATGATTCCCTATATTGATTTCAAGCCTGATGTTATCAACTGTAATGACTGGCAGACCGCACTTGTTCCCGTATATTATTCACTTTTCTACGGCTCAAGACCCGGTTTTGAAAACATTAAGACAGCATTTACAATTCATAACATTCAGTATCAGGGAAAATTCGGTGAAGAGATTCTTGAGGATGTTCTCGGTGTACCTCACGAATATGCATCACTTCTTCATAATGACGATTGTATCAATCTTATGAAGGGTGCAATAGAATGTGCAAATGCAGTAACTACCGTAAGCCCTTCATATGCAAAGGAAATTCTTGATCCGTATTATTCACACGGACTTGATAATATCCTTCGTATGAGAAGCTGGAAGATTCACGGAATCTTAAACGGTATTGACACTGTTTCAAATGACCCCGGCGGGGACAAGAATCTTCCCGTGAATTTCAGCGTTGAAGATATGGCAGGTAAGGCTGTATGTAAAGCAGCACTTCAGAAGGAGATGGGACTTCCCGAAAAGCCCGATACTCCCGTTATAGGAATGGTAACAAGACTTGTTTCCCATAAAGGACTTGACCTTGTTCAGTGTGTTCTTGAAGAGCTTTTATGCACAAGCGATGTTCAGGTTGTAGTGCTCGGCTCGGGCGACTGGCAGTATGAAACCTTCTTTACGGAAATGGCTGAAAAATATCCCGAAAAGCTTGCTGTGAAGATTGGCTTTGTTCCGTCTCTTGCAAGTAAGATTTACGGCGGAAGCGATATCTTCCTTATGCCGTCACAGAGTGAGCCCTGCGGTCTTTCTCAGATGTTTGCTCTCCGTTACGGCTCAATTCCGATTGTAAGAGCAACAGGCGGTCTTCGTGACTCCGTTCAGGACTCGGGTGACAACGAGGGTAACGGCTTCGTATTTGAAGAATACAATGCACATGCTATGCTTCATACAATAAGAAGAGCACTTGAGGGCTATTCCGACAAGGAAGGCTGGGCAATACTTCGCAAGCGTGCTATGGAATGTGACTATTCTTGGGGACGCAGTGCAAACGAATATATCAAGCTTTATAAAGCACTTATCAAAGGAGAATAACAATGGCAGAATTTATATTTTCCGCATTTGCCGATGAAGCAGGCGGCGGATTACTTCATCAGATCGAAGCACTCAAGGCAAACGGCATCACTCATATTGAGCCCAGAGGTCTTGATGAGGGTAATATTTCAACCTTTACAGCCGAGCAGGCAAAGGCAGTAAAAAAGATACTTGATGAACACGGTATCGGTGTTTCTTCCGTGGGCTCACATTTCGGTAAGATCAACATAAAAGATTCATTTGATGAGCATTTTGAGTCCTTCAAGCAGTGCGTTGAGAATGCAAATATTCTCGGAACTGAAAATATAAGAATGTTCAGCTTTTATATTGATGAGGGTGAGGATTATAATTCCTACCGTGATGAGGTTTTCGAGCGTCTTGACAAAATGGCTGAATATTCAAGAAAGAACGGTATATGGTGCTGTCACGAAAATGAAAAGGGAATTTTCGGTGATACCGATGAAAGATGTCTTGATATTCTCACTACCTTCAAGGGCAGAATAAAGGGTATATTTGACCCTGCAAATTTCATTCAGTGCAAGGTTGAAATTCTTCCCGCGTTCGAAAAGCTTAAGGATTATATAGAATATATGCATGTCAAGGATTGCCGTATGTCCGACGGCTTCGTTGTTCCCTGCGGTAAGGGTGATGGAAATATTGAAGAGCTCATACGCCGCTTCAATAAGTTCGACGGAAAGCATTTTCTTACTCTTGAACCCCACCTTAAGGTGTTCGACGGCCTCAAGGATCTTGAACTTACTGGCGGTGCTGAGTCCGTTAAGGAGGAATTCGAATATCCCACAAACCGTGATGCATTTGATGCAGCCTGCAATGCATTCCACGAGGTATATGCAAGGGCTATGAATTAAGAGGTGAGAAAATGAAAAAAGTAATTTCGCTTTTTCTTGCGGCATTGATGATTTTAACAATGCTTGCAGTTCCCGTTTTTGCATCTGATTATCCCGCAGAAGAAGAAATTGAAAAGATTTTCAGAATGATGGGTGTTTCAACCTGGGGTAGTGGTTATTTCGGCTGTAGTATGATGAATCCCGATGGTGATAATGTGCCCGATTCTGTTGTTCATCAGTATATCCAATCTGCAGGACTTCTTAAGGAATATGAGTATGAAAGGGAAGTAACCAATGAATACGGAACTTACCCCGAATACGGTTATGAGCTTCCCTATGATACATACATAGGAATTATTGATGACACCTTCGTAAATCACAGTGATATGAAGACTTATCTTAACGGTAATGAGTATGATTACTATAATTATGATTACTATGATGAAGAAACAGGCATCGTTTCATGGCCTACAGGCGGTTTCGGCGGTCCCTCAGACTGGAAAGTTCAGGAAATTTATTACGCTTCCGAAGAATTGATTTATGTAACCGGTATGTTTATTGAGTACGGATATGAAGATGAATATTTCGACGGTATGACAGAAAACATCGATTACATTGTTATTGAGGATGAAGAATTTGGTGATTATAAGGCTGAAATAGTTGATGATCTTGTTCTTACCCTTAAAAATGTTGACGGCAAGTGGAAGATTCTTGAATACCGTGAAAATTTCTATCATATTGTTGATGATGTGCTTTATGATTCATCGGAAAATACGACTTACAACCGTCTTACACTCGATAAAACAGGTGTTAAGATCAGTGAAGCTGAGAACAGTAAGGATTTCTCAACTCATTTCTATGCAAACGGCTCGGGCTGGTATCAGCAGGGTGCTGAAATTTCCTATGAAATCACAGCAAGAAAGAGTTATGAAATAAAGAACGTTATCCTTGAAGACGCTGACGGTACCACGGAAATCAAAGGAAATAACGGCATTTATGTGATTTCTCCCAAGGGAACTGCAACGCTTTTTGTTGAAACAGAAAAGATTCCCGTTGAAATCAAGATTGAAAAGGCTGAAGCTAATGAAGTTATAAAGGTATCAGAAAGCAAGACAGAGGTTTTTGCTGTAGTTGACCAGAAAGTCAGTGATATCACTTCATCCGTTGCCGAGGAGGTTGAAATCCTTAAAGCAGACGGCACAAAAGCAGAGGAAACCGATAAAATAGCAAGCGGTATGCAGATCGTTGTGAAGGACGAAGACGGTGTTGTAATTGACACAAAGACCGTTGTTGTTCCGGGTGATGTTGACGGTGATGCTGAAATCAAGGCAAGTGACGCAAGAAGTGCTCTTCGTGCTTCCGTAGGACTTGACGAGCTTAATTCTTGGGGAGCTGCTGCTGCAGATGTTGACGGTGCAGATTCAATCAAGGCTGCAGATGCAAGAAACATTCTCCGTGCTTCCGTCGGTCTTGAAGATTCAAAAGAATGGCTTGCAAGTGTTGTATAAAATTAAATATAAGAAATAATCTTACTATTTATCAACCCCTGGAGCCCCCAATTTTGGGGGCTGCAGGGGTTTCTTAAGGTTTTATTGAGGTACTTGTATTTTTGAAGGATATATATTATAATTACCAAACATAAATAAAACTAAAGAGGAAAGAGAAATGATACTTGCAATTTGTTTTGCCATTGGTCTTATGATTTCACTTGCAGATGTTTTTCTTGTTCAGAAAGAAAAAAAGGCAGGTGCGGTAATGCATTGTGTTTTTCGTGATACCGTGCTTGTTTTTCTTCTTCACTTCGGAGTGATGAAATACATCTTAAAAACTGAAAATATATATTCTTCGGCTGCCCATGAGGGTGTGTATGTGTTTAATGCAATAAGCATATGCTTTTTGGTCAGTGCCGTTTATTTTCTTCTGCGTTCTCTTATTTCAAAGTATTCTCTCGGAGAAGAAAGCACGGTCAGGAGAAAGCACGGTAATAGGGCAGTAAAGGTTGTGTCATCAATTTTATTTGCTCTCGGAGCTGCTGCACTTACGGGGACAATATGGGGTAAGGACTTTTTCGGTGACCTTACACCTGACCAGATTCTCATAAACCTTAATTCTCCCACAGAGGGCACGGATGCAAGCGTTTATATATCGGGTATTGAATCTGTTGTTCTTCCAACGGCTCTTTTTACTGCAATTTTCTGTATTGTTACATTTTCAGATAAAAATTTTGTGTTAAGGCTGAAGGAAAAAGCAGTTACGGTTTTTCCGAGGCTCGCAACAAGAGCAGTAAGTCTTGTTATGGCTCTTTCAATGTTAATCGGCGGATGTGCATACGGTATTGAAGAATTTCAGCTTGTTGACCTTTATCATTCTTATCTTACTGCATCAACCTTTATTGAGGATAACTTCACAGACCCAAATACCGTAAAAATGACATTCCCCGAAAAAAAGAGAAACCTTATACATATTTATCTTGAAAGTATGGAAAATACCTTCCTTTCAAAGGAGCTTGGAGGTTTTTGTGAAGATAATCTCATTCCTCACCTTTATGAGCTTTCAAAAGAGGGTGTAGCATTTTCACATCTTGAAGAGGGACTCGGAGGCTTTCAGGAGTCAACGGGTGCGGGCTGGTCAGTTGCTTCTATGGTAAATATGGGAACGGGACTTCCTATGAAAGTGCCCGATAAACAGAACCAGTACGGTGATGCGGAGAACTTCCTGCCGGGTGCTACCGCAATAGGTGATATCCTTAAGGAGCAGGGCTATGAACAGACAGTAATGTTCGGTGCAAATGCCGACTTCGGAGGTCTTACATATTATTTCCAATCCCACGGTGATTACACAATTATCGACCATAAGGAAGCTAAGAAGAGGGGATATATTCCCGAGGATTATAAAGTATTCTGGGGATATGAAGACGATAAACTCTATGAATATGCAAAGGAAGAGCTCACTCGTCTTTATGAAACAGGAAAGCCCTTCCACCTTATGATGGAAACTGCAGATACCCATACTCCCGAAGGGTATCTCAGTCCTGATGCTCCCACTCCCTATGATAATAAATACGCAAATGCAGTCCGTTATTCACAGGAGGAAACTGTTAAATTTGTTCGTTGGATACAGGAGCAGCCTTTCTATGAAAACACAACGATCGTTCTTATCGGTGACCATTTGAGTATGGCAAAAAAATTCTTTGAGGGGCTTGACGGCATTGAAGACTATCACCGATCCTGCTATAATCTCATAATTAACCCCGCAGGCGACCTTGACGAAATTCCCGAAGAAAGAAGATTTTCAAGAGATTGGGCAGTATTCGATATGTTCCCCACAATTTTAGCTTCCATCGGTGTTGAGATAGAGGGGGACAGACTGGGAATCGGAACAAATCTGTTCTCCGACCGAGACACAATATTCGAGGAATACGGCACAGACTACGTAAATGACGAGCTCGTAAAACGAAGCAATTTCTATAACTTCAATATACTTATAGATTAAAACTGACCCTGTATCGGTAATTTTCCGATACAGGGTTCTTGCGTGTTTGTGTGTTTTTTTGAATTATATATAATAAATAAGTGCTGCAAGAAGGATTTCAGCGGCGAAATATGTATACATATTAAAGAGCTTGAGCTTGAAATTCTTTTTCTGCCGTCTGTCAAACATCAGAATGGAAATTGTGAAATCGGATGCCACGAAATTAAGTGCTCCTGCAACGGCACATATAAGTGCCAATGGAGTAATTCCTGCCTTTACCGCTTCAATGCCGAGGATTGTTGCCTTACAAAGCATTGTGATAATTACGATGCCGTAAATTATAATGGGAATTCTCATAAAGCCGTGAAGATTCATTTCCGATTTCTTTATACCGTAAATGAAAAGACCTATGAGAACCACAATCAGAAGTATTTCCGGGATACTGTAAAAATGCTTTTCGGGCAGACTTACATTAAAGGAGGCAATTCCCGTCATATATGCCCTTATGAAGAAGATGTGTGAGCTTAAAAAGCATACAAAGCCTAGAGCCGTAAATAAAAAGTGAAACCACAGGTGAAGAAACAGATCGCCCAGCCATGAACAAAAAAGTGCTATAAGCATTGCTTTGTCAAATTCAGAGCATTCTCCCGTTATCAGAATGCATAATATGCCTACAGAAAGATAACCTGTAGCTCCGAGCATTTTAAGTAACAGCGATTTGGGACAGGCGCCGTCCTTTTGTGCGGCCACATAGTAATAAGTAAGTGCAATAACACCGACAGCTATTAGGGCAGTTAATATTTTCAGAAGCATATTTTATCCCGCTTTCTTTCGTCTTTTGAAGAAATATATCTGAACGATTATAACAACTGCTACTGCAGCCACACAAAGAATAATTCTCGGAGCTGTTATTGTAGTTTCTGCACTTCCGTCTTCAAGGGCGGAGAAGTTTTTGTTTATATCGTTTGCAGCCTTATTGAGCTGTGAGTAACAGTCATTGAGCTCCTGTAAAGCCGAAGAATTATCTGCGAGAAGAAGCTCGGCTTTTGCTACTGCATCTGTGTATGCCTTTTTCAGGTCACTCAAAACATCATCCTTGAAATCGGGTAAGGTATGATTTGTAACATACTTGTCGTAAAGGGACTGAAGTCTTTCCCTTGCTTTTTCTGTTCTTTCCTTATATTCACAGAAAAGTTCTGCGTGGTCTGTTATTATCACCGAATATCCTCTTGATATAAGGTCATTCCACCATTTTTCCGAGTCCTCTCTGTAGCCTGATATTTCGGGTGTTGTCGGGTCGGAAATAACACGCAATTTCTTTGCATACATTCCCACAAGACTCGGATAATAATTTATTCCGTATCTGTTTACGGTTTTGAGCTCTACACCTGCAGCATCCATATCCTCAAGAGCGTTGACAAATGACACTATATTGAAAATTACATTGCCCTTTTTTGAGCCGATTATGTAAGGCTTCTCTGTGCATAAAGCTAATGCCTCTGCAATATCTTTTTTATTGCCGTCTGTCATAATGATGCACATATTCATTGCATCAAGCTCGGAAAGCTTTTCGGAAACCTGCGGAATAATTTCAGCGGAGCATCTTAAAATAAGGGGAATATCATTCTCCTTTGCAGTAACTATGGCATCTTCAAGGGTGGGAATGGAGTAGTCTGTTACCTTTTCATTTTTTCCGCCGCAAGAATTACGCAATTTGTACGCTGAAAGAGTTGAATATTCGGTATATTCAACGGAAAAAACTTCCTCGGAATCCAACATTCTTTCCGTTGTGTCGTCCGAAAACAAGATAAGTGAACCGCATAAGGCTCTTTTTATGTCGACGGCAACAAAGTCAATGTCAGTTTTTGAGGCTTCTATGATTGCAGGAATGGAGTTTTCGGGAAAATCGTCCCATTCACCTTTTGAAGACACACCGATTATTTCTCCCGAGGGGTCGAGAAATTCAGTCATTGAAGCTTTGATTCTCTCATTTTCCGCGGGGGCAGCAAAAACTACTGCCGAAAAACAGGGGAGAAGTAAGACCAATGCTATTATCAAAGAAAAAAGTTTTGCTTTCATCTGTAAATTCACTTTCATTTTAATATTGTTTTCAGTATTTTACCATATAACTGTTTTTATATTAGCATACAAAATTTACATAAACAAGACTAATTTTTACAAGCAGAGCGTAAAAATCAAAAAAATAATATATATTGTAAATTGTCAGATGATGAATATTTACAAGCAATGCCCTTTGTGGTAAAATTATATATCAGAGTATAAGTTCAATTGAATGGAGTATTTGAGATGTCCTTAAAGAAAAAAGCAGTTGTTTCAGCAGCGGGTGTAGCTCTTGACGGAGTGCTTCGCTATATTGATAAAAGACCGGAAGACGGTTTTGTCAATATCCTTGATTTTGCAGAGAAGCTTATAGGAAATATGTTTCCTCCCGAAAATTTCAAAAAGCTCAAAGAGGGTGCAAAAGACCCCGAGAATATATATGTAAAGCTTGGTAAGAGCATCCTTAATGATATCGACAGAGGTATTATCAAGCATATTCTTCTTTCGCTCGGTGTTGAAGCAGGATATTTCGGCACAAAGGAAGTAAGAGCAAACAGAGAAAAATATGACTGTAACATTCCTTTCCAGATTCTTATTGACCCCACAAGTGCCTGTAACCTTAAGTGTAAGGGCTGCTGGGCTGCAGAATACGGTCACAGACAGAATCTTACTTATGATGAAATGAATTCCGTTGTGTCACAGGCAAAGGAGCTCGGTACACATTTTTATATGTTCACAGGCGGTGAGCCTCTCATAAGAAAGGATGATATCATCCGTCTTTGCGAAGAGCATTCCGATTGTGCTTTTATGGCTTATACAAACGGTACTCTTATTGATGACAAGTTCTGCGAAGATGTTAAGAGAGTAGGCAACCTTGCATTTGCTTTAAGTATAGAAGGCACCGAAGAAAGCAACGACTTCAGAAGAGGCGAGGGTGCGTATAAGAGAACTATGGAAGCTATGGAAAAGCTTCGCAAGCATAAGTGTCTTTTCGGTATTTCCGTATGTTACACAAGAAAAAATGTCGACTATGTAACAAGCGATGAATTTATCGACCTTATGGTTGAAAGCGGTGTAAAGTATGCATGGTACTTCAACTATATGCCTGTAGGCCACGGAGCTGATAAGGAGCTTATCCCCACTCCCGCACAGAGAAAGTTTATGTATTTCTGGCTTCGTAAAATGAGAAATTCAAAAACAGGCAAGCCCATATTTGTAATCGACTTTCAGGATGACGGTGAGTTTGTCGGCGGATGTATCGCAGGCGGAAGAAACTACTTCCATGTCAATTCCGCAGGTGATATTGAGCCTTGTGTATTCATTCACTATTCAGACTCCAATATCCGTACACATACAATTCTCGAGGCTCTTAAGAATCCTCTGTTTATGGAATACAGAAAGGGTCAGCCCTTCAATGATAACCACTTAAGACCCTGTCCGATGCTTGAGAATCCCGATAAGCTGAGAGAGATAATTAAGAAAACAGGTGCAAAATCAACCAATCTTATCGTTGAAGAGGATGTTGAAACTCTTTGCTCCCGTTGTGATGAATTTGCCTTCGAGTGGCAGCCTGTAGCAGACGAAATATGGGCAACCACAAAGCATCCCAAGACACATACGCAGTATTACAGAGATAACGGCAAGTCAATAAGACAATAAGTTACCGATTTTTCTTGATTGTTTATAATTTTTATGGTAAAATAACCGGGGTAGTGAATTATCCCGGTTATAATTTTTTCGGAGGTTTTATAATGAGAGCATTGAAAATTACATCAGTAATATGTGCTTTGATATTGGTTTTTACTTCGTTTTGCTCATGCGGATATGAAATAAGTATAAGAAAAAAAGGTGAGGGTGACGAGAGTACCACCACAATAATTCTTGACAGCACAACTGCTCTTTACACAGGTGATGAGCCGATAAATATCCCCGATGTAACAACTACAGAACCCGAGGAGACCACCGGACAGAGCGGTGCCAATATTCAGGTGGATACCTCCTACAGAGCTATGGCTATGTCTGCATCCGATGTTATTCTTTTTTATAAGAGTGCTATGAACGATGTCAAGGTAAGAGCTCCCGGTTATGTCAGAAATGAATATCAGGAAATTTCCGATGTTGAAGCAGGGAACGGTGATGTTCAGCTTATTAACAGAATTCTCAACCTTGTGGGAACAGAGCTTCTTAAGGATTCCGGTGATGAGGAATCAACGATTCAGATAATTGCTCACGATGATATCGCAGTAAGAGAAACATTTCCCCTTTATAATAAGGATGTCGGTTGTGAGCTTACAGATATGTCGATTATTAAATCAGCAACCTGTTATACTGACGGTGCAAGCTACAAAATAATAATCACATTTGACGATCAGCTCAATCCCGACCACGAAACAAGCTCTTTTGCACAGATTATGACACCTATCGACCGTGATGCTCTGTCGGATCCTATCGAGGAATATCTTGTAGTGCTTGATTATAATAACTATAAATTTGATATCAATTACACAAATTGCGAAATCACCTGTATTATAGATAAAGAAACAAACCGTATGACTTCTTTGAAGCATAAAATGATAATGGATATAGAAATCGTTATGAATCTCGACCTCTTCCTTTTCCAGACAAAAAATGTAAAAGCAGAAGGAAAAATAGTCAATTTCCTTGAATATTACAACTTTGATTGGAGCTAAGTAAACAGCTTTAACAAATAAACCTCCGCTTCTGTAAAAAAAAGAAGCGGAGGTTTGCTTATTTTTGCCGTTTTGCGGTGTAGAATGTGAGTTCGTCTTTTATGTCATTGAGCATCTTAAAATAGCAATTTACCGTCATTTCGCAGTCACCCAGAGCTCTGTGGAGAGTTCTCGGGGGAATGTTATAATAATCTGCCAAATCGTCAAGCTTATGGTGCTTTAATTGCGGTAAAAGGCGTTTACCGATTTTAAGTGTGTCAACAAAATCGTTTTCAAAAAGAATTCCTGTTTTGTCAAGGCACTTATCATAAAGGAAATTGATATCGAAATTTACATTATGACCCAAAAGTATATCACCGCCTACAAAGCTGCAAAAACGACTGAGAACATTTTCAGCCGAATTGCTTTTTTCAAGCTCCTTGTCGGTGATTCCCGTAAGTGCCGTAATAAACGGGGGAAGAGGTCTGTGTATGTTTATTGTTTCGGAAAAGGTATCGACGGTTTTCCCGTTTTCTACCCTGATTCCCGAAACTTCTATAATGTCGTCATATTGGGGGCTAAGACCTGTTGTTTCAATATCTATACAGACAAAGCTTCTCGGAAAGGTTGTCAGGCACTTGCCCTTGAATGCTCTTTCACAACCCATAATTATTTGATAACGGCATTTGCCAATTCTGCAATTTCTTTGCAGTCGGAAAGCTCGATCATACCCTTATCGCAAGCACCTGCAAGCTTGGTATTAATGGGAAGCTTTGCGATATTTTCAATACCGTGTGCCTTTGCGATTTCTTCAATATGGCTTTCACCGTAAATATGATGACGCTTACCGCAATCGGGACACTCGAAATATGAATAGTTTTCAACTATGCCGAGAACGGGTATCTTCATCATTTCTGCCATTTTTACAGCCTTGTCTACTATCATTGAAACAAGCTCCTGAGGAGATGTAACAACAATTATACCCTTGACGGGAAGTGACTGGAAAACTGTAAGGGGAACATCGCCTGTTCCGGGAGGCATATCAACGAACATATAGTCCACATCGCCCCATACAACATCTGTCCAGAACTGCTTTACTGCACCTGCAATGACGGGACCTCTCCAGATAACGGGATCGCTTTCGTTTTCAAGAAGAAGATTAAGGGACATAAGCTCAATTCCCGTTGATGTCTTTGCGGGGAAAATACCGAGATCATTACCCTCTGCCTTAGTATGGATGCCGAAGCTCTGGGGCATTGAGGGGCCTGTGATATCAGCATCAATGATCGCTGTCTTGAAGCCCTTTCTCTGTGATTCAACTGCAAGAAGGGAAGTCACAAGAGATTTTCCGACCCCGCCCTTACCGCTTACAACAGCTATTACATTTTTTACATCAGACATTTTATTCTGTTCTGCCAGCATTGATTTTTTCTGCTCAGCACTTCCGCATTTTGCAGAGCAAGTCTCACAGTTATGTGTACAATTTTCGCTCATATAAAAACACCTCTTTTTATTATACCTAATAATTATACCCCTATTTCAATTTAAGTCAATGCTAAAATTAATTTAAAACAGAGACGCTTCGGAAAGGGGGATATCCGAAGCGTCTCTGTTTTTTTGAGGAGATATTTTATGAAGAAAACGAGATAGCAATTTATACTGTGCTCACAGTATAATTGATGATGCTTAAAAAAATCTTAATTCAAATTATGATTTGTGTTTTAAGTTTCTTTTCAGTTTTATGTTTTATATTAAGTATGCAACAAGGGAAGACCTGTTGCGGTGCTTAATTTGCTTTGCTCGTTTTTCTTCATAAATAATCTCCACAACGAAATGACCACGGTTTCCTCACCGTGGTCATTTCGTTATATGTTGTTTTTTTAGAATAAACCTGATATCTTGCCGTTTTCGTCAACATCTATCTTTTCTGCTGCAGGAACCTTGGGAAGTCCGGGCATAGTAAGAATATCTCCTGTGAGAACTACGATAAAGCCGGCACCTGCCGATACCTTTACATTTTTAACTGTAACGGTAAAGCCTTCCGGTGCACCGAGCTTTGTGGGGTCATCGGAGAATGAATACTGTGTTTTTGCAATACATACGGGAAGCTTATCAAAACCGAGAGCAGTAAGCTGGTCTATCTGCTTTCTTGCATTAGGCATAATGCTTATGCCGTCACCGCCGTAAACCTTTTTAACTATTGCTTCAATTTTTTCTTCGATTGTGGTATCAAGCTCATATGAGAATGTAAAGTCACCCTGTTCCTCTTCGCAAAGACGGACAACTTCATGAGCCAGCTCTTCGCCGCCCTTTCCGCCTTCTGCCCATACAGTAGAAAGAACTGTATTTACGCCGAGCTCCTTACACTTTTTGATAATGAAATCAATTTCATTGTCTGTATCGGTTGGGAAGCGGTTAACTGCAACAACGCAGGGGAGCTTATATACATTTTTGATGTTGGAGACATGACGAAGAAGATTGGGAATACCTTTTTCGAGAGCTTCAAGGTCTTCTGTGTTAAGTGCTGTCTTGGGAAGTCCGCCGTGCATTTTAAGAGCTCTTACGGTTGCAACAACCACAACTGCATCGGGAGTAAGCCCTGCCATACGGCATTTGATATCAAGGAACTTTTCAGCACCAAGGTCAGCACCGAAGCCTGCTTCAGTTACGGTATAGTCACCCATCTTAAGAGCAACCTTTGTTGCCATAATTGAGTTACAGCCGTGTGCAATGTTTGCAAAGGGACCGCCGTGAACGAATGCGGGAGTTCCTTCAAGTGTCTGCACAAGATTGGGCTTTATTGCATCCTTAAGAAGTGCTGTCATAGCACCCTGTGCATTTAACTGACCGCAGGTAACGGGCTTGTCATCATAGGTGTAGCCGACAATAATATTTGAAAGCTTTTCCTTAAGCTCTGTAATTGAATTTGAAAGACACAGAACTGCCATAATTTCACTTGCAACGGTGATATCGAAGCCGTCTTCTCGGGGAACACCGTTAGCCTTTCCGCCCATACCGTCAACGATGAAACGAAGCTGACGATCATTCATATCAACACAGCGTTTCCATGTGATTTTTCTTACATCAATGCCGAGGCTGTTTCCCTGCTGAATGTGATTGTCAAGCATAGCTGCAAGCAGATTGTTTGCAGCACCGATTGCATGGAAATCTCCCGTAAAGTGAAGATTTATATCTTCCATAGGAACAACCTGTGCATATCCGCCGCCTGCTGCACCGCCCTTTACACCGAAAACGGGGCCGAGAGAGGGCTCACGAAGAGCAACGGTAACATTCTTGCCGATTCTCTTAAGACCGTCAGCAAGACCGATTGTTGTTGTTGTCTTACCTTCACCTGCAGGTGTGGGAGTGATAGCAGTAACAAGAATGAGCTTTCCGTCTTTCTTATCCGTTTCTTTTATGAGAGTAGGATCAATTTTTGCTTTGTAATTGCCGTACTGTTCGATGTATTTTTCATCAACATTTGCAGATTTTGCAATCTCCGTAATGTGACGCATCTGACAGCTCTGTGCAATTTCTATATCGGATTTGTATTCCATTTGTCAGACCTCCATTAAATTTTAATGTAAATCAAAGAAGCAGAAAAACTGCCTCTTTGATTGTTTTTTTATTTAAAATACTCAACAGCAGCCTTGAACATCTGAATATCGTAGTTGCCGGGAACATTCTTATAAAGACCGTCGCCGATTCTTTCAGAGTGTCCCATCTTACCGAATACTCTGCCGTCGGGGGATGTGATACCCTCAACAGCACAAAGTGAGCCGTTGGGATTGAAGTCGATGTCGGCAGTAGCATTACCGTCAAGGTCAACATACTGTGTTGCAATCTGACCGTTCTTTGCGAGCTCTTCAATAAGTGAGGCGGGAGCAAGGAACTTACCTTCACCGTGGGAAATTGGAACATTTACAATGTCGCCAACATTCATAAGGCTCAGCCAGGGAGACTTTGCAGATGCAATGCGGGTGTGCACAATTCTGCTCTGGTGACGGTTAATGTTATTGAATGTAAGTGTAGGACAATTTTCATCGGTATCAATGATTTTTCCGTAAGGAACAAGACCGAGCTTGATAAGTGCCTGGAAGCCGTTACAGATACCGCACATAAGTCCGTCACGGTTATCAAGAAGGTCAGTTACTGCTTCCTTGACTGCAGGATTGCGGAAGAATGCCGTAATGAATTTTGCGGAGCCGTCGGGCTCGTCACCGCCTGAGAATCCGCCGGGAATGAAGATAATCTGGCTTTCTCTTACTTTCTTTGAGAAGCCTTCAACGCTTCTTGCAACATCTTCTGCAGTAAGGTTTCTTATTACAAAGATTTCAGCTTCTGCACCTGCCTTTTCAACGGCTCTCCACGAATCGTATTCACAGTTTGTACCGGGGAATACGGGGATAAGCACCTTGGGACGGGCTACCTTGTTTTCAGGCTTCAAGCTGCACTTGCCGTCATATGAGAAGGTAGGAAGCTCGCTCTTATCTTCTTTTGCCTTTGTGGGATATACATCCTCAAGGACACCGCTGTGTAATTTATATAGCTCTTCAATTGAAGCGGAATCTTCACCGAGAGAAATAACAGGTTCTTCGGTAGTTGTACCGATCTTCATTACACCGGGGATATCAACATCTTCTGTAAGCTCAGCAACTATGAAGCCCCACATACCGAGATGCAGGTTTTCCTTAAGGTCAGAGGATGATGTGAAGCCGATGTTGTTACCGAATGACATCTTCATAACTGCTTCACCTATTCCGTGTTCAACTGCCCAAGAGGACTTTACCTTGCCCTCTTTACAAAGAGCGTGGAATGTTTCCCATGTTGCTTTCAGGCTTTCGGCACTTTCGTCTGTTGCACCGAAGAGATATACGGGATCTCCTGCTTCCTTGAATTCAGGGGAGATAACATCCTGCTTCTTTATGGGAGCAATAGCAAATGAAATAAGTGTGGGAGGAACGTCCCTATCAAGGAAGCTGCCTGACATTGAGTCCTTACCGCCGATAGCAGCAGCCCCCAGTTCTAACTGTGCATCAAGTGCACCGAGAAGTGCTGCAAAGGGTTTGCCCCAACGCTCGGGTTCAGTTCTGAGCTTTTCAAAGAACTCCTGTAAGGTAAGATATGCCTTTTTGTAATCACAGCCTGCAGCAACCAGCTTTGCTACAGAGTTATATATTGATGCGTGAGCACCTGTATAGGGATCAACTGAAAGGTGATCGGGATCACAGCCCCAACTGAATACACTTGCCATATCAGTTTCCTGACCGGGAAGAACAGGGAGAACTGCAGCCATGGACTGTGCGGGTGTCAGCTGACGCTTACCGCCGTAAGGCATAATTACACTGCCGGCACCGATTGTTGAGTCAAAGCGTTCAACAAGACCACGACGGCTGGCTGTACGAAGATCAGCAGCCATTTCGCGTAATGAACCGTACATAGCCTTACTTAATACGGAAAGGTCCTTTTCGGTAACCGTAACATCTGTGTGCTTTACTGCACCGTTTGTGTCAAGAAATTCACGGCTGAGGTCAGCAATTATGTTGCCCTTCCACTTCATAACCATACGCTCTTCTTCTGTTACAACAGCAACACGGTAAGCTTCAAGATTTTCTTTTTCGGCAAATTCGATGAATTTATCTGCATCCTCGGGGGCTACTACAACTGCCATACGCTCCTGAGATTCGGATATAGCAATTTCCGTGCCGTCAAGGCCTTCATACTTTTTGCGTACAGCATCAAGGTCAATCTGAAGACCGGGGGCAAGCTCACCGATAGCAACGGAAACACCGCCTGCACCGAAGTCATTACAACGCTTTATAAGACGGGTAACCTCGGAATTACGGAAAAGTCTCTGAATTTTTCTTTCCTCGGGAGCATTACCCTTCTGAACCTCAGAAGCCATGGTTGTAAGAGATTTCATATTATGGCTCTTTGATGAGCCTGTTGCACCGCCGATACCGTCACGGCC
>CAYTRD010000007.1:0-23577 GCA_964440255.1 uncultured Ruminococcus sp.
CTGTCTGCTCTTAAATCCTCGTCACGGAAGCATCGTGCTATCTGCATATATCTGTCGAAGCCTGCAACCATTGAAAGCTGTTTGTAAAGCTGAGGTGACTGTGGAAGAGCGTAGAACTCGCCGTTATGAAGACGGGAGGGAACAAGGAAGTCACGGGCACCCTCGGGGGTTGATTTCATAAGAATGGGAGTTTCTATTTCAATAAAGCCGTTGTCATAGAAATAGTCACGGGTAATCTTTGTTACCTTGTTCCTTAAAATGATGTTGCTTTGAAGGTCGGGACGGCGAAGGTCAAGATAACGGTATTTGAGTCTTGTTGTTTCTGCTGTCTGTGAACCCTCAACTATCTCAAAGGGAGGTGTTTCGCTCTTTGAAAGTATGCGAAGCTCTGTAACAAAGACTTCAATGTCACCTGTAGCTATCTTATCGGTTTTAGCAGAACGCTCACGGACCTTGCCCTTTGCAGCAAGAACATATTCGCTCTTTGCTGTTGCAGCCTTTTCAAACACTTCCTTGTCTGTTGTTTCGTCAAATGCAAGCTGGATAAGTCCTGTTCTGTCACGAAGGTCAATAAATATAAGACCGCCGAGATTTCGGGCACGCTGTACCCAACCGAAAACGGTTATTTCCTTACCGACATCGCTTATACGGAAATTTCCGCAATAGTCGGTTCTTGTCATTCCTGTAACAAATTCCATTATATATGTTTCCTCCGTAAAAATGCTGTTAAACGGTTAGAGCACCGCCGATGCTTTCAAATGCATCGTTCATTGCAAGTCTCAAGAATTCATCGGCAAAGCCATCAATGGGAAGCTGAGTCTGATTGCCGTTATCCATATTCTTGACTGTTGCCGTACCTTTATTTATTTCGTCCTCACCCAGTACAAGGGTGTAAGCCGCATTCTTCTTGTTTGCATATTTCATCTGTGCTTTAAGTGAACGCTCGCCAAGGTCTGTAAGTGCCGATAAGCCTTCATATCTTAAATCGTTTGCAAGCTTCATAGCAAGGTAAGAGCATTCGGGGGAAGCCGGAGCGATATAAAGATTAAGACGGGGCTCCTCGGGAAGAGCCTTCTTTTGTGCATCCAAAAGCATTGTAAGTCTTTCGATACCCATACCGAAGCCGCAGGCGGGAAGGGGATTTCCGCCGAGCTCTTTTATAAGTCCGTCATATCTTCCGCCGCCGCATACCGTACCCTGTGCACCGATTGACCCTGATACAAACTCGAATACGGTTTTTGTATAATAGTCAAGTCCTCTTACGATTCTCGGATTTACCGTGTAGGGAATATCCATGGCATCAAGATATTTCTTGACTTTAGTAAAGTGGTCTTCACATTCCTCACAAAGGAAATCAAGCACCACGGGAGCATCTTCAGCAATAGCAGAGCATACAGGGGACTTGCAGTCAAGTATTCTCATAGGGTTTCTTTCAAGGCGGGAAAGACAGGTTTCGCAAAGCTCACCGCTCTTTGATTTAAAGTAGTCAAGGAGTGCTTTATGATAATTCTTTCTGCATACGGGACAGCCTATGGAGTTTATCTCAAGGCTGATATCGTCAAGCTCGAAGAAATCAAATATCTGATGTGCCAGAGAAATTATCTCTGCATCGGCAGCAGGGGAAGCAGTTCCGAGACTTTCAACACCAAACTGATGGAATTCTCTGAGTCTGCCCGCCTGTGGCTTTTCATATCTGTAGCAGGAGGTATGATAATAATATTTCTGGGGAAGCGGTTCATTGAAAAGACCGTGCTCAAGAAATGCTCTTACTGTACCTGCCGTGCCCTCGGGGCGAAGTGAGATTGAACGGTTTCCGTTATCGTTAAAGGTGTACATTTCCTTCTGAACAACATCGGTGGTATCTCCCATACCTCTCATAAATAATTCCGTGTGTTCAAAAACGGGAGTTCTGATTTCCTTAAAACCGAAATTGCCTGCAGTTTCTCCGAGAGAATTTTCTATAAAACGGAGCTTATAGCTTTGTGAGGGAAGTATATCCTGCGTGCCTCTCGGTGCTTTTGTTAAAAGTGCCATTGGGTTTTCTCCTCAAAAAAGTGTATAAAATATCAGTTGTTTCTTACAAGATTTCTCCAGTCAAGGTCACCGCGTTCAAGACCTCTGACGAGTGATTCTGCAGTTGCGATATTTGTAGCAACGGGAATCATATGCACGTCGCAAAGACGCAGAAGGTCGTTGTCATCGGGCTCTGTAGCTTTCTTTGTAAGCGGATCGCGGAATAAAAGCAAAAGGTCGATTTCATTGCATGAAATGAGAGAGCCTATCTGCTGTGCACCGCCCTGTGAGCCTGCAAGGAACTTCTTTATGGGAAGACCCGTTGCATCCTCAATAAGCTTACCTGTTGTAGCCGTTGCACAAAGGGAATGGTGACTTAAAATTCCGCAGTATGCTATACAGAATTGAGTCATAAGTTCTTTCTTTGAATCGTGTGCTATTAATGCAATGTTCATAAATCCACCGTCCTTAATAAAATAATTATTAAATAAAATACTTAACAATATACAATATTAACATAAATTAATTTATTTTTCAACACTTATTTCAGTTGTGATAGCTTCAGTTCAACATTTTCACCATCAATACGCTGTGAAATTCTCATAAATGCACCGTCACTCTTTTTTGTTTTCAGCTTCCTTTCACTTACCGTCAGGTACATTATATTTGCATCCTCGGGTATTATACCGATAAGCTGTACGAGAGTTTTGTCTATAATTTCATCAACAGTAAGAAGCCTTCCCTTTTTTGCTGATTTTATATCATAGCGGTTTATAAGAAGACGGGACTGTGTGATTCCGTTTTCCCGAAGCAGCCTTGCTACGGTTGCCGCACCCTTGACTGATATCTCATCGGCAGTTGCAACTATAAGTGCATTTGTTGCACCCTTTGAGGCTCGTTTAAGACCTCTTCCGATTCCTGCAGGAGCATCAGTTATGATATA
Source organism: uncultured Ruminococcus sp. (assembly GCA_964440255.1). GTDB lineage: Bacteria > Bacillota > Clostridia > Oscillospirales > Acutalibacteraceae > RUG806. The sequence continues at coordinate 2,957 of CAYTRD010000007.1, forward strand.
GTCAAACTTATCGTCAAGCTCTGTAACTACAGCATTTATTATGTCCTCAAATTCCTGATTCAGAGCTGAACGGGGTGAGGGGAGCAAAAACAGATTTTCTTCAAGCTGTAATATAGCATCAGTTGTATCACAGCTTTCATTTGCGATATCAAGCCATGTAAAATTTACCTTTTCCTGACAGCCGAGCATTATGTCAAGAGAGGAAAGCCCCGCATCGCAGTCAATAAGAAGTGTCCTTTTGCCTTTTGAAGCAAAGCACTTTCCGAGATTTTTACATACAGTAGATTTGCCGACACCGCCTTTTCCGGATGCCGTCACAATTTTTATTGCCATATTACACCGCCTTACACATATTATGATTAATCAAGCAGATGCCGTTTCCGAGAACTTCAGAATGAGCCCGTAAAGGCAAATGCTCAGATAAGTTATTATTTCTTACCAAATAACCTGATTATCCTTCTGTGCCGTCTGTGATGTGCCCATAGTGCTGAAGTAGTATTCAAATATGTCAGCGGCAACCTGTGCTGTTGATGAACCGCTGCCTGCGTTTTCAATTACAACGGTAATTGCAATCTCGGGGTCATCATAAGGGCCGAAGGCTATAAGGAAGCCGTCAGTACCTTCAACTATGTTACCGTCAACAACAAGCGTTTTTTCAGCAGTACCTGTTTTACAGGCAACCTTATATTCAAGATTTCCGAGATAGGGAGCACATGAGCCGCTGTTTGCAACAAGGTACATACCTTTTTTAACCGTGTCAAGTGTTGCCTTTGATATATTGGTTTCAACTGCTATCTCAGCTTCGTGGGAATATATGATTTCGTTATAATCAGACGATACTATCTTTTCAATAAGATAGGGAACATATCTTGTGCCGCCGTTTGCTATGGTAGCACAGTAGTTATTCAACTGCAAGGGAGTGAATGAATTATCGGACTGACCGATAGCGGCAAGAAGCGTTTCGCCGGCTTTCCATCCGAGCCCCAAAGAATCTCTGTAGGCAATACCTGCAAGAATACCGGCACTTTCGGATATTTCGATACCCGTTTTGCTTCCGAGACCGAAAAGAGAGGAATATGTATTCATTTTGTCAATACCCAATTGACGGGCAAGCTCAAAAAAGAATATATTACACGAATGTTCAAGTGCCTGTTCTACATTTATGAGTCCGTGTGCATTTTTGTTGAAGCAGGCGAATACCTGATCTATGTATTCATACTGTCCTGTGCAGTAAACCGTGGAATCGGCAGTAATAATGCCTTCCTCAAGTGCAGCAATCGCAATTACGGGCTTCATTGTAGAGCCGGGAGAATATGTGCTTTGTACGGCTCTGTTCCATAAGGGCTTGCCTGCATCTGCTGCCAATGTGTTATAATCTTCAAAATATGTAGCAAGTGAATAGGTGGGATATGATGAGCTTGCAAGGACGGCTCCTGTTTTAATATTTTGCACCACAACCGCACCTGCAGGCGTCAGACCCTTTGCAAGTGCTTCAGCTTCGGTTACTTCAAGTATCTGATTCTTAAGGGATTTGTCGGCAATTTCCTGAAGATTTCTGTCAATGGTGAGAAATACCGTGTTTCCTGCTTTCGGAATAACGGAATAGCTTTCGAGAACCTGTTTACCTGTTGTAACGGATATACTTTTTGTTCCGGAAGTACCTCTGAGGTATTTTTCCGCAACACTTTCAATGCCGCTTTTACCTATAAAATCGTTAAGTCCGTAACGGGTTTTCTCCAACTGCTCCTTTTCTTCCTCGGAAAGTGTGGTGTCGGAAAGCTTTTCTTCAAGAGCAGTTTTTTCAGCAGCATACTCTTCGGCACTGATTGCACCTATGACACCGAGAATGTGGGCTGCTGCCGTTCCGTCACCCGAATATTTTCTTGATGATGATGCTGATGCATCTACACCGGGGAAAACACTATTGTTTTCTTTAACATAGCTTATTGTTTCCACGGAAATACCTTCAGCAAAAGTATAGGGGATTGAAGCGGAAAAATAGAGCTTTTGCATATTGTAGCGTACAGAGGCTATATCCCTTGCCTCTTCTTTTGAATATTCCTCAAGTGCAAATTTTTCTATGAGCACATTAAGGCAGTCTTCAGCCGTTGCGTAATCGTTCACTGCACACATTGACGAGGATTTAAGGTAGCTTACGGCGGATACGGCATTTTCCTTATACTGAATATCGCCGTTTTCGTCAAAGATAAGGGGAAGCTCGTCAATCCACATTTCACCTTTTGCGGTAAGATATTCTGAAAGTCTTGATATTATTTCATTGATCGTCTTATTGTCCGTGGGGAATTCAACATAATTGAAGGTAAGCGTGTTTATAAGCTCATTATATACGAGAGCGTTACCGCTGCAATCGAGAATCTCTCCTCGGGGTGCCGCCACATCCACTTCATATGTGGATACAGCCGAATCTGCGGAGTATTCTTCTGCATTGGCAATCTGTATATAAAACAGTAAAGCACCAAAGCCTATGAAAAATATTCCGAAAAACAGGAATAATGCAATTGCTCGTTTTGTGATCTGTTCTTTCATTGTTGACCTCAGCTTGATTCCTTTTCGGGGTGGAATCGTTTTGAAATTCTGCGTACAAGAAAATATACGGGAATGCATATCAGTACAGCTATAAGAGAAGAGGGGATAAGTGTATCAGTTAAAAGCTCTCCGAAAACCTCGGCAGTGATGCTTTCAGAGAAAAATAACTGTATAAAAAGGGAATAGAGTACTGAGCCGGAAAGGGTGAATAAAATAGCCGTGAGCAGTGTGTTTCTTAAAATGTAGTGCGTAAGAAGTCCCGCAAGGCAGAAGAAAAATGTGAATATTAGTGCGAGAACACCGTCTGTGACGGGAGATGCAAGATCCCACAAGGCACCTGTCAGAAGTCCGAAAAACATACCTGAAAATTCTTTTTCAAACATTGAAACGGAGATTCCGAGAGGAATAAGTATGAGTACGGGAACGGGAAGCTGTGTTCTCGGTATGACGGTAAACTGTAATATGAACGACATAAAAATAAGTGCCGTAAAAATAAGTCTTCTTATTGCAGCTGAGGTGAAACCTTTATGCTTCATTATTGATCCTCCGCAGCCTTGCCTTCAAAATCAGTTATCACAAACACATCCGTAAGCTGTGAATAATTGATTTCGGGAGTTATAAGTGCATAAGAATTAAGCCCCGTCACATCTGTTTTTATTTCCTTTACGGTACCGATAATAAGATCCTTGGGATAAATACCGCCGATACCGGATGTGCAAACGATACCGCCCGATACAACAGGTGTATTTTTTGTAAGTCCCGAAAGCTTGATATAGCCTTCCTCCGACAGGAAATAATCAGCCTCAGTATAACAGCTCTCTCTTGTTCTTATTTCATAGGAGCTGACGCTGACAGAAGGGTTAAACAGGGTGTATACCGTGCAGTTGTTAGCGTTTACGGTTTTTACAACACCTACGAGAATGTCTGAATATATTACGGGGTCATTGATCTGAACGCCGTCTGCTGAACCTATGTTAAGAGTAAACGAGCCGTAAAAATCGGAGGTATCACGGAGAATTATCTCGCCGGGAATGAATGAAAAGTCGGGGTTATCCTCCTTGACGCCGAGGAAATCCTCATATGCTTCAAGCTTATGCTTTGTCTTTTCGTATTCCACCATTTCCTGTCGTAGGTCGTATAATTCGCTTTCAAGCTCGTCTATTTTTTCGGCATAAGCCTTTGAGGATACGAAATGCCCGTTGAAGTCCTCAAAAAGCTGAGTAAGCTGCAAAGCTGCATTTTCAAGGGGTGTTACGACGAAGCTTAATGCAGAGGACAGGGGAGAAGAGCCGCTGTTTGATACAGCAGCCACAAATACACCTAAAAACAATGCTGCAAGAAGAGACATTGTGACCTTGAATTTTGTACCTGTGAAGAATTTGTTCATTGGTTTTCTCCGTGTTGAATTTATCTGAAGAGATTGAGATTATCCTTTTGCAGACATACTGCAATTCCCGTAATGACGCAGTCGGTGGGGTTTTCTGCCGTGTGTACGGTCATACCTGTTTCTCTTTCAATCAATTTGTCGAGACCTCTTAAATTTGCACTTCCGCCCGTAAGTGTGATTCCCGAGGATATGATGTCTGCAGAAAGCTCGGGGGGAGTCTTTTCAAGAGTCAGGTGAATTGCATCGAGGATTCTGTTTACAGGCTCGGAAAGTGCTTGTCTTATGTCAGACGAGGTGACCTCTGCAGTGCCGGGAAGACCGTCGGCAAGATTTCTGCCTTTTACGGAAATTGCACCCTCACCGCTGTAGGCAGCAGCAGAGCCTATGCTGAGCTTTATATCTTCAGCGGTTCTTTCACCGATAAGGAGATTGAAATTTTTTCTGATATACTGAACTATTGCATTGTCAAAGGCATCGCCTGCTACCTTTACGGTACGGGAAGCTACGATGTCACCGAGAGAAATTACGGCAACCTCTGCAGTACCCGAGCCTATATCAACTATCATACTGCCCTTTGCCTCAGTAACGGAAAGCCCTGCACCGATAGCCGCTGCCATAGGTGCTTCAATGAGACTTACATATCTTGCACCGGCAGATTTAGCGGCATCGTGTACGGCTTTTCTTTCTACCTCTGTAATGCTTGAGGGAATGCAGATGAGCACGCGGGATCTTGTAAAAAGCGTGCCGGCAGTAGCCTTTTTCATAAAGACCTTGAGCATATCTGCCGTTATGTCGTAATCTGCAATGACGGAATCCTTAAGAGGCTTGACTGCAGTAATGGAGCCCGGTGTTCTTCCGAGCATCATTTTTGCTTCGTCGCCCACGGCAACCACTCTTGCGGGGCTTGATTTTACATCAACCGCCACAACGGAAGGCTCTCTGATGATAACTCCTTTATTTTTTACGCAAACAAGCGTATTGCCTGTGCCGAGATCTATACCGATATCCTGTGAAAATAACATAGCTTCTGTTTCCTTTGGTTCAATATAATTTTTCTGATTACCCATAAAAGTTCACTTGAAAAAGTAAACTTTTATCGGAAATCACAAAAGTATTGTCGGAGATATGAAGTCGGAAGACGGAGAAATTATCTCCGAATTCCGAACTCCGAATTTTCCGTTCCGATTTGTTTTACTTCTCAGAATGTGGATGACATATCCTCTTCAACCTGTTCAACAACAGTTTTCTTTGTGTTGGAATTTGCAATCTTTTCCTGAAGAAGCTTGTAGTAGAGCTCTTCATCAAGAGGAAGCTCTATAGTTTTATCAAGCCATGAGGAAAGGAAAGCTGCATTAGAGATAGTAAGTCCGTTTATGCCTTCTTTGCCTTCGGCTACAAGAGGCTCGCCTCTTAAAATGTGTGCTGCAAAGGAGTTCATAACGCCTGAGTGCTGTTCGTTCTTGCCGTCTGTTTCAACAGTAACCCATTCGCCTTCGATTTTACCGAAGCCTTTGTCAGAGTTCATTGTGAATTCTGATGTTGCCATATTGAGCTTGAACATTCTGATTTCATCGTTTTCGCAGATGATTTTTGCCTTATCAAGAGTGATTTCAAGTCTGTTTGTTCCGGGATAATCGCCTGTTGTGGTGATGAATGTACCCGTAGCACCGTTAGGATACTCTACATAAATAGATACATCGTCTTCAACCTCGATATCGTGCCACTTGCCTTCGTGACAGATAGCCTTGACCTTAGAGGGCATACCGCATATCCACTGCCAGAGGTCTAACTGATGGGGACACTGGTTGAGCATTACGCCGCCGCCTTCGCCTTCCCATGTAGCACGCCATCCGCCTGAATTGTAGTAAGCCTGTGTACGGTACCAGTCTGTGATTATCCAGCTAACACGCTTGATTTCACCGTATTCACCGCTTTCAACGATTTCCTTAACCTTACGGTAGATGCAGTTTGTTCTCTGATTGAACATGATTGCATATGTTTTATCTGATTTATCAGCAACCTCAATGAGTTCTCTTACCTGCTTTGTGTAAACACCGGCAGGCTTTTCGCTCATTACATGAACACCTGCATTAAGAGCTTCAATTGCAATGGGGGGATGGTCATAGTGAGGAGTTGCAATGATAACGGCATCACAAAGACCTGAATTAATAAGCTCTGTGGCACTGTTAAAGCAAACTGCATCGGGAAGCTTCTCTTTAGCTTTTTCAAATTTTTTAGCATCAATATCAGCAACACAGGTAAAATCTGTTTCAGGCATTTTTCCTTCAACGAAATTGTTGATGTGGCTCATACCCATATTACCGATACCTATAACACCGACTCGGACTTTTTCTGACATAAGGACATCTCCTTTTTATAATATAGCAAGCTTATTATAAAATAAATATAATTAAATTGCAAGAGAAAGTTAGATGAATTCTGTTTACAAAAAAAACAGAAGACGCATAATGTAAAAAATCAAATCTTTGCGGGATAATTTGGCTGAAAACAAATTATAATCAGTAAAAATGCTCTCCGGAAAAAATCCCGAAGAGCAAAATAAATTTTTTGGTTTTCTCTGAATTCAGAATTTGCTTTATGCCATAAGAAGGCGGATAACTGCTTCGCAGTCCTTCTTGTCCATAATTTTCGGAACGGGGTAAAGGGGATTGGCTTCCTTGAGTGCACGTTCAACTATAACGGGGATATCGTCTTCCTTTATGCAGTCGAACTTTGACGGAATTCCCATCTTTTCGTTCATTTCACGGATAGTTGCAATAAAGAGCTTTGCTTTTTGCTCATTGTTCATACCCATAGTGGGGAGTCCTGCAACATCGGCAAGAATTGCAAGCTTCTTGTAAGCAGAGCTTCCGTAGTAGTCAAGAACATAGGGGAGAATGACCGCATTTGCAAGACCGTGAGGTATACCGTAGTGACCGCCAAGGTTATGTGCGATTGCGTGAACATAGCCGACATATGCTCTTGTAAAGGCAACGCCTGCCCAGAATGATGCTTCAAGCATATTTGCTCTTGCTTCAATATCCTTGCCGTTTTCATAAGCGGTAAAGATATTGTCAAATATCATTTTTGTTGCTTTCTTTGCAGCCTTCTTTGTGCCGGGAGTGTTACTCTTTCCGATAAATGCTTCAACAGCATGTGTGAGAGCATCCATACCTGTAGTTGATGTGATATGCTTTGGGAGTCCGACCGTAAGCTCGGGGTCAAGAACGGCAATCTTGGGTATAAGATGATTGTCGTTTATAGCATTCTTTTCGTGTGTTACGGGGTTTGAAACAACGGCAGCAATCGTAGTTTCCGAGCCTGTTCCTGCTGTTGTGGGGACAGCAAAGAGTGGCGGGAGCTTTTTCATAACCTTGAGAACACCGCGCATCTCGGGAATCGTTTTGTCGGGACGGGCAATTCTTGCACCGCATGCCTTTGCACAGTCCATAGGTGAGCCGCCGCCGAAGGCTACGATTCCTTCGCAGCCGTTTTGATTATAAAGCTCAACTGCATCCTCTATGTTGTCAATGGTGGGGTTCGGCTGAACACCGTCAAAAACAACATAATTTATACCGGTTTTTTCAAGCTCTTCAAAAAGGCTGTCAAGGAGCTTTAGTGACATAAGTCCCTTATCGGTGACAACAAGAACCTTTGAAAGTCCCTTTTCCTTGATGGTTCCGGGCAACTGCTTTACTGCACCTGCACCCTTGAGAAGCTCGGGCTTTCTCCAGTCAAGAAGCTGTGAGCCGACGAAGAGAACCTTTTGGTAAACTCTGCAATAGACATTGAAAAGTTTAGGCATATTTTTCTTCCTCCGTTAATTTTTAGTGATATTATATAACAATGTATCAGAATTTTCAAGAAGCAGATTCGGAATTATTTGTAAAGTCATTAAACTTTACGATGTATTGAATAATCTGCTTGCTGTCAAGCTTTTATCTTTTCAAGTCTTATCATATTCCAGGACATTGCCTTGAGAGGAATGTTAAGCATTTTTCCGTCAAGCACGGGAAGTGCTTTGCTGACGGGCTTCACGGCTTCGTTATCCTTTGTGTTGATTGCGTCAAAGTCGGAATTTTCAAGAGCGATATGCTCGGTTACCTTGAAGCCCTCAAAGTCGCAAAGCTTTGTTTCAAGCACGATATCATCATTGATATCACGGTTTACTGCAAATACGGTAAGTGCCTCGCCGTCCTCGGAGAGAACTGCGGAGGTGTCGACATGGGGAACATCGCTGTACCACTTAGTGTCATATTTTGATGTATCTGTAATTCCGTGAAGAACATTACCTCTGCCGTACCTTGAAGCGTAATAGAAGGGGTAGAATATAGTCTGCTTCCATGCTTTTCCGCCGTCCTCTGTCATAATGGGAGCAATAACATTTACAAGCTGTGCAAGACAGGCAATTTTTACACGGTCGCAGTGACGAAGAATGGAGTTGAGCATTGTGCCCACAACAAGAGCGTCTGCAAAATTATAAATGTCTTCAAGGATGTGGGGTGCCTTTGACCATTTTTCAAACTTTGCACCGTGTGAATGATACCATACATTCCATTCGTCAAAGGATATGTCGATTCTCTTCTTTGAATGACGCTTGCCCTGAACATAGTCGAGTGCGGCAATAACGCTTTCTATGAACTTGTCGGTCTCAACGCCCTTAGCAAGGAAGTTATCGAGATAATTGTCGGAATTGGAGTGATACTGATGCATTGAAACATAATCAACCTGATCGTATGCAATATCAAGAGATGTTGTTTCCCATTCTCCGAATGTCTTCATTCCCCAGCTTGAGCTTCCGCAAAGAACTGTTTCAATCGTGGGGTCTGTCCACTTCATAATTTTTGCTGTTTCATAAGCGGTTCTGCCGTATTCAACTGCAGTTTTTGAACCCATCTGCCAAGGGCCGTCCATTTCGTTTCCGAGACACCAGAGCTTTACATCGTAGGGAAGCTCACTGCCGTATTTTTTTCTTAGATCACTTAAATATGTACCGCCCGGATGATTACAGTATTCAACAAGCTGTCTTGCTTCATCGGGGCCTCTTGTGCCGAGGTTTACTGCCATCATAGGTGATGTGTTTGCTTTTTTACACCATTTCATAAATTCATCGGTACCGAATTCGTTGGTTTCAAGTGTTCCCCACGCAAGCTCCAGTCTTTTAGGTCTGTTTTCAACGGGGCCGATGCCGTCTTCCCAGTTATAGCCGGATACGAAGTTTCCTCCGGGATAGCGTACTATGGGTACATTAAGCTCGTTTATGAGCTTAATTACGTCCTCACGGAAGCCGTTTTCGTCAGCTTCGGGATGACCGGGGTCATAAATTCCGCCGTAAACACAGCGACCGAGATGCTCAACAAAAGAGCCGAAGATTCTTTCATCGGTTTTTCCTACCTTGAATTCGCTTGCGAGTGTAAGCTTTGCGTATTTCATAAATGCTTCTCCTTATTTATATAAAAACTCATCGAGTTTTTCTTTGTTCTGTGAAAAATCTATGACAAGAACTGCCTGATAGTTCTTTGTTGCATTATACCATGTACCGTCTGCGGGTACTGTCAGCTGCTCTATGTCACCGCTGAGACAAATAAGTGCTTTAAAGAGCAGAGATGAAAATTCACTCTTATCAATTGAGCATTCAATTGTGGCTGCTATTTCCTTTGCCGTAGAAAGAAGTGTGCCGAAATTTGCCGTCGGAAGCTTTTTGAGGACAAGTGAAATTACTTCTCTTTGTCTTCCCGTTCTGTAAAAATCGTCCTGACCGCTTCTTATTCTGCAATATTTGAGTGCCTGTGTACCGTCAAGGGCAATATCTGTGCCGGGCTCTACCGTGAAGCCTTCCTTTGCAAGTGCTTTTGCTTCGATTTCGTCAATTTCGGGAATCGTGACACCGCCTACCGCGTCAATGATTTTAATAAACATATCATAACCGACTTTTGCGTAGTCATCTATTTTTATTCCGAAATTGTATTCAATCGTATCGCATACGAGCTGCGGGCCGCCGTAAACACAGGCGGCGTTGAGCTTTGTTTCACCGTAGCCGGGGATAAATACATATGAATCTCTTAAAAATGATGAAAGCTTTATCTGACGGTTTTTCATATCAAGCGACATCAGTATCATAGCATCTGAGCGTGATTGAGATTCGGTTTCAAGCGTATCAATACCCATAAGGAGTATATTATAGACATTATCTGATGAAAGAAGAGTGCTTTCATCGGCATATATGTTTTCTGTGAAGTCCTTTGCTTCATAATCGGAAAGCACATAGGAAACACCTGCAGATATGACGGCAAAGGCAATTATTATGACAGCGAGCAAGGCTGCAAGAATTATCGGCAATGCTTTCTTTTTTTTCTTATGCTTCTTAGTCTTGTTTTTTCTTTGCTTTTCCGGTTGGCTTACATTTGTATATATTTTTTCCTTATCGGTTACTATATCTCCGAAGGACATTTCTCCCGGACGCTTATTCAGTTGTTCAGCCTCTATTTTTTCGGTATATACACTTTCGTGCTTTGCTTTTTCAGCATTTGCTTTATGTGCATTGAAGTATATATCGTCTGCCATTTGTATATCACCCTTTTTGTCTGTTTTTAACGGCAGCAGAGCCTACCGCATATATTTTAGCTGCTTTTACTAAAGAATACAATATGTTTTTTGAAAATAGCTGAAAATTAATCGGATATTATTTTTTTCGGATAAATTTAAAAAAGCCTTGAAAAATTATCAAAGGTTATATATAATGATGTGTATAACTTGTATTTGCGGAGTTTATGTAATGTTAGGAAAAATGGTTAAGGTCAAAGTGACAAAACCGTGCAATTTTTTGGAACTCCGTACCGGAATCCGATATATAGTGAATTACGGAATTGCTGAGATTCAAAGCGAGAAGAAGAGTTTTACTCTCGGTGCATATATACTTGGTGTAAATCATCCGGTGCGTGTTTTTGAAGGAAAAATCATTGCCGTTTTGCGTTTCAACGAAGGTAAAAGATCCGTGCTTGTCGTTGCACCTAAAAATATGAGAAGGATCGATCACGAAATAAGGGATGTGCTCGAGTTCAACGAGCCGAGAGATTCTTATACGCTTGAATGTCTGTATGAGCATTCCTGCGGTGCTGTAGTATTCCGCCGTATAAATGAGGAATACAGATTTCTTCTTATCAAAAACAGAAGAAGCAATCATTGGGGTTTCCCGAAGGGTCATATGGAAAAAGGTGAAACAAGAGAAGAAACAGCCATAAGAGAGGTTCTTGAAGAAACGGGATTGCATATAAATATACTGCCCGGCTTCTGCAAGGATTCCCAATATAAGATAGGAACAAGAATTGAAAAGCGTGTTGAGGTTTTCCTCGGCTCTACCGAAGATACGCAGACGATAATTCAGCGTGAAGAGATCGAAGATTATATCTGGCTTCGTTATAATGAAGCTCTCGACAGGCTGAAATTTGAAAATGACAAGGATATTCTTATTTCCGTCAGGGAATATATGCTCGAAAACGGCATCTGAATAACATATTGAGGAGTTATGCTATGACTGAACAGCTCACCACATGGTTTGCTTCGCTTTTCAGCGATTCTGTAAGCCACGAAATTATTATTTTTCTCACATCGCTTCTTCCCGTTCTCGAATGCAGGGGCGGTATGATTCTTGCAAAGCTGTTTGAAATCAATTTTTTCAAGGCTTTTGCCATCTGCTACATCGGTAATATGATTCCGATGCCTTTTATCATTCTTTTTATAAAGCAGATTTTCAAGTTTATGAAAAAGCACAATATTCTTGTCGGTTTCATCGAAAAGCTTGAAGGAAAAACTGCAAAGAATGCCGACAAGGTGCTGAAATACAAGCAATGGGGACTTCTTACCTTCATTGCAATTCCTCTTCCCGGTACGGGCGGATGGACGGGTTCACTTTTTGCGGCACTTCTGGGCATTGATTTCAAGAAAGCTCTTCCCATAGTTGCACTCGGTGTTTTTGTTGCAGACCTTATTATGTCTGTTGTTACATACGGTGCAGGTGCAATATTCAATTTCTGACAGAACAGTTAAGGTTCAAAGGTGGTTTATAATGAAAAGAATTTCCCTGAATAAAGGTGACAGTAAATTCTTTTTTGTCCTGTCCTCGGTAAACGGTGTTTTATATACCGTGTGGACAGCAGTGTATTTAATTTGTCTTATTCTGAGAAATGCGGCATTTAACAGTGCACAGACAAGTATGGCTGTCAGCGGTCATTCTGCTTATACCGTAGAGGTAACATCACCGTTTTTCGGTATTCTTAAGGTGTTTTCTATGCTTCTGCCCGTAATTATGACTGTGTGGACTGTTATGCTTATCCTTAATGACCGCAAGCATAAACAGCTTTGCGACAGTAAGCTGATTCTCGGAGTGTTTGCTGCCGATGTTATTACAGCTCTTCTTTGTGCAGCCGATATTACAACGCTTCATATGATATTCTGATATCTTGACAAAAGCAGTTTTTTATTGTAAAATTCAGACTAATATAATGCTTTGACGGGAATAAGTAGTAAAAGAAATTTGTTTTCAGAGAGCAGTCGGCAGGTGCAAGACTGCAGCAGAGCTTTTACGAATACCTCCCCGAGCTTCGCACCGAAAAGCGAGCACTCAGTAGGCTGCGGCGGATGCATCCGTTATAATTGCAGTTGCTCTTTTTAAGAGCCGTTAAGGGGAAAACCGTGAGGTTTTGCTGAAAAAAGGTGGTAACACGGACGATACCGTCTGTCCTTTTATTTGAGGACAGCGGTTTTTTTGTTTTCGGTATACAACAAAAAAGTAAAAAGCAACAGAGAAGAAGTGCGTAAGTCTTACGGCTTGTTTCGCTTTGCTCAATATAGCTTATTATGAATTTATTACTTGAAAGGATATTAAATTATGGGAATTTATGAAGAGCTTAAGGCAAGAGGTCTTATAGCACAGGTTACAAATGAAGAAGAAGTGAGAGAGCTTGTAAATAACGGAAAGGCGGTATTTTATATCGGCTTTGACCCTACTGCAGATTCTCTTCATGTAGGTCATTTTATGGCTCTTTGCCTTATGAAACGCCTTCAGATGGCAGGCAACAAGCCTATTGCACTTATCGGAGGCGGTACTGCACATATCGGTGACCCCTCGGGAAGAACGGATATGCGTTCAATGATGACAAAGGAAACAATTGAGCATAACAGCGAATGCTTCAAAAAGCAGATGGAACGCTTCATTGAATTCGGAGAAGATAAGGCTATGATGGTAAATAATGCCGACTGGCTTCTTGAGCTCAATTATGTTGAGCTTTTAAGAGAGGTCGGTGCATGCTTCTCCGTTAACAATATGCTTCGTGCAGAGTGCTACAGGCAGAGAATGGAAAAGGGTCTTTCATTCCTCGAATTCAACTATATGATAATGCAGAGCTATGACTTTTTAGAGCTTTACAGAAAATACGGCTGTAACCTTCAGTTCGGCGGTGATGACCAGTGGTCAAATATGCTCGGCGGCCGTGAGCTTATAAGAAGAAAGCTTGATAAGGAATCTCATGCTATGACGATTACTCTTCTTCTCAATTCCGAAGGCAAGAAGATGGGTAAGACTGTCGGCGGTGCAGTATGGCTTGACCCCAATAAGACAAGCCCCTTTGACTTCTATCAGTACTGGAGAAATGTAGGTGATGCCGATGTTCTTAAGTGCATCCGTATGCTTACATTCTTACCTCTTGAGGAAATTGATAAGATGGATACCTGGGAGGGTGCACAGCTTAACACCGCAAAGGAAATTCTTGCATTTGAGCTTACGAAGCTTGTTCACGGTGAGGAGGAAGCAAGTAAGGCACAGGCAGCCGCAAGAGCACTCTTTGCTGACGGCGGAAGTGATGCTCCCGAAGCACCTCTTACAGCCGAAGACTTTACGGACGGAGCCGTAGATATTCTCACCATGCTTGTAAAATCGGGACTTACACCCACACGCTCCGAAGCTCGCCGTGCAGTTGAGCAAGGCGGTGTTTCCGTAGACGGTGAAAAGATTACCGATATAAGAAAAGCCTTTACAAAGGAAGATATCGGTGACGGTCTTCTTCTTAAAAGAGGTAAGAAGAGCTTTAAGAAAATAGTTTTAGGGTAAATTACTTATCCCTGCGGAAATTGTTCCGCAGGGACTTTTTGCTTTTATAATAACAAACGTATATATTATTCTTCAAGTATTATTTTGCCGATGCGACGGATAGAAACTTCTGTTTCGATATCAAATGCCGCAATACTGCTCAGCAAAGTTTTGCTGTTAATTACAGATTCATAGAAATTACTGTTTTTAAGATTGATTCTTCTTCCCAAGTTAAAAATATCAGAATTTTTACCGTAAATATTAACATTGATACATTCTGCCATCATTTGAGTAATCTTTTTTGCGGCAGCTTCGGCGAGAGCTTCCGTGTCATCTTTTGACAGACTTTCAAAATTTTTTGTCTGATATTCGGGTATGTCACACCGAAGGACGGATTTTATGCTGAAATTTACCTTTCCGTCTTTGATTTCGGTTTTTATTTTTGTTTTACAGTCAATTATTTCAAGTGTCGCCGTGCCTTTATCCCCGTCAATTGATAAATCTGCATTTATGATATCATTGTTAATTATCATCATGGCAAGTGTCATCTCAGAGGTCAGAACAGAGGGCTCTCCGTTTTTGTTAAAAACAGCAGTTCCCGAAAGCTGTACCTCTTTTTTTCCTGTATATACATTTTCTTTGATGTCAATATAAGGACAGTAGGCACTGTCGGTTTCATTTAAAGCACGGTTAAGAAATTTATACAGCGGAACATCAACATTTCTGCCTGTGTATTTATACGAGGTCAGAGCAGCCTGAATCACATTTCCCGCAGAAACATTTTCTCCGAAATCGGCAGAAACAATGTCCGAAGCCTTGTTTTTTGCTACGGCTAAAAGAATATCCGTTCTGGTCGTATATTCCCGTCGGAAAAAATCAAGCACTTCACTTAATTTTTCTTCTGCCGTACTAAAACCCAGTATCAGTACTCTTGCCTGTGAAAATAAAGGTATCTGACCTGTTACAACGGAAATGCTGTTCATTGCCATTCCGATAGTATCCCCCTCAAAGAGATAGCTTTTTGTAAGACTCTGTGCAGATATTGAGCTGTTGTCGCTTCCTGCGGAAAAGGAATCGAGCCCCTCAATCGTGACCTTGTATTTCCCGTCCTCGTAATCAATTCCTATAGCTTCGATTATAAGTCTCTCATTAAGCTCTACTGTTTCTATTTCATTGCAGGCTGAAAACAGGCTTGCCGTCATTATGATAATCAGTATCAGAGATATAATTTTTTTCATATCCTTCTTCTCTTTCCGAAATGTTTTACGCCAATGACCGATAGAGGAATTACGGCAATTATCACAATAAAAATAATATCAACAAGCTTTGATGACAGAATCTCGGAAAATGCCGTGACTGTTTCCGAGGCTAAAAGATATACAAGAAATACGCCTGCGGCGAGAAGTCCGCCGACAGGTAATTTTTTAATTTTTCCGAAGCCTTGTTCAAGAGCCGAAAGCCCCGTATTCAGTAAAAACGATACCTGTATGAAGGAGCAAAGTACCCATATACCCGTTAAAATATCATCAAGTCTTTCAAACATTCCGAGCTTTGCAATAACCGTAAGAGTATAAAGCGGAAAAATCTGGTCGTCGCCGTATTCACCCGTAACTCCGAGAAGTATTGTCAGTATGACTATCGCAACAATTGTTATGCTCAATACCCATACTGTCATCATTTTTCTTATATTTCCGTTGACCTGAGGTGCTGTGACATAAAGAGTAAGAAGCTCGGGTGCTCTGACGCTTACATAAAAGGAAAAGCTCAGTACGGGCGAAAAGCCCTTTGTAAATAAAGGCTTGAGATTTGTATATTCAAAATTTTCGGTTACTGAAAGCATGATAAACAGAATACTTATTCCGAGAACGGCAATCAGTATAACCGACACACGACCGATAGCTTCCGTGCCTTTAAGCGATGCATAAAGTGACGCACCCAAAAGCAGAATTATCATAATGTAAAGCTCTGAATTGGGAAACATTACCGTGCTGATAAATAAATCAAATCTTGCAGCCGCTATACCTGCAAACCAAACGAATGTAAGTGTGAACAGAACAGCAAGAGCCTTCGCCGATGCAGATTTTTCATCTGAAGCGGATATCAGGCTTTTGTAATCGTTTTTTTTGAGAACATAACAGACGATTGCAAGATATATATATTCAAATATCATTATGGGAATACAGGAAATTATTCTGTCACCGGAGGGAAGAATTGAGGTCGAGGGAAGCATAAGTGTCAGAAGTGATACCATTCTGCACAGAAACAGCACGGAAAACATCTGCACGCTGCTGATTTTACCGATTCGGTTCATCAGAATTTCATCTCCCCGATAAGATTTTTTCTGTTTTGAAGCTTTGTCCAGCTTCGTCTTATTACGGCATCGCTCTGTGCTCTTTTTACAAAAGGCGAAACGGGTGCTGAAAACGGAATTCCGTAAGGAGAAACGGAGCATATGTCCGTAAGCATAATGCCGATGCCGAGCATAACTCCGTAAAGGCCCGTAAAACCGCCGACAACAATAAAGCCGAAACGAAGTATTGCAACGGGTTCGTGAAGCTTTGAAATAACAGAGGAGGATATTGCTGTGAGTGCTACAACTATAAGCATCGGTGCGGCAATAAGTCCTGCAGTAACCGCCGCATCACCTATAACGAGAGCTCCCACAATGCTTACTGCGTGTCCCACGGAACGGGGCATACGTAGTCCAGCCTCTCTTACTATCTCATAAATAAAGTGAATTGTCAGTGCTTCAGCCATTATCGGAAACGGAGTTTTACCGGTAGCTGCCGAAATGCCGTACATAATATCTGCAGGCATAACCTCGGGATGAAAAAGACAGATGGCTACAAATGCACCGGGAAGCACCGTTGCGATTATGAAGCAGATAATACGGAGTATTCGCATAAACAGAGTGTAATATGTGCTGGAAAGATAATCGTCCACAGCATGGAAATAATCAATAAGAAGATAGGGAACAATAAGAGCAAAGGGTGTTCCGTCGCATATTATTCCCACTCTGCCCTCAAGGAGCTTAGCCGAAAATGTATCGGGGCGTTCCGTTATTCCCGTATCCGTAAAAAACGACGGACGTCTGTTATCAAGAAACGGTCTTATATATCCGGACCCCAGCACCGCATCAAGCTCGATTTTATCAAGCCTTTTTGTAACATCGGAAAGAAGCTTCGGGCTCACCTTGTCGGACAGATAGCAGATTATAACGGGAGTATTGCTTGTTTTGCCGAGCGTCATCTGCTTCATTACAAGCTTCGGAGTGCGAAGCCTTCTTCTTAAAAGCGTGGCGTTATCTTTGAAATTGTCGGAGAAGCCCTCCTGCGAGCCCTTTTCATTCTGTTCGCTCTGAGGCTCGTTTATTGCACTTTTCGGAAAGCCCTGAAAGGGAAATGTAAGTGCTTCCGTCTGTCCGTCTATTATAAGAACAAGATTGCCCGATATGATATTATGTGCCGCTTCATCAGGCGAAAACAGGTTTTTGATATTAGTCCCCTTGAATATTTTTTTTCTTATCTCTTCAATCGGTGCGTTTTTATCTGTATTTTCGCTGTCGGTCAAAGGCTTTATTATGCTTTCTGTTATTTTTATTTCATCGCACATACCGTCAAGAATAAATACAAAGACCTTAGTTCCGTCAAAATCTATTTCTCGGACAACAAGGTCGAAGCTTCCGGAAAATATGTTTTTGATATTCTCGGCATCCTTTACGGCATTTCCGGTAAAGCCGTGATTTTCAGATTGCTTTGCCATTATTTCAGCACATCCTTTCTCTTATTAGGTATTGCCGAAAATTTTCAGGTTATACTAATTCGTGAAAGGATGATAAAATGCTTATATCTTTTGTCAGAACGGTGATACTTCTTTTTGTTATTGTAATCGCTGTGCGGATTATGGGAAAAAGACAGATAGGACAGCTTCAGCCTGCAGAGCTTGTTGTTACCATTCTGCTTTCGGAAATGGCGGCTACACCTATGCAGGACAATGATATACCTATGCTCAATACTCTTGTTGCAATTGCAGTTCTGGTAAGCCTCGAAATCTTTATTTCCGTGATAAGCATGAAGAGTCTCAGGATCAGAAGTCTTCTGCAGGGAAATTCGCTTATTATCATAAGAAACGGCAAGGTTGATTATCAGCAGATGAAAAGACTTCGATATACTCTTGATGATCTTCTTGAAGCTCTCCGGCAGAAGGATGTTTTTGATATAGGTGATGTACAGTATGCAATTGCAGAAACCGACGGAAGCTTAAGTGTACTTCTGAAGCCCGAAAAGAGAAATGTCACACTTCAGGATATGAATATCAAAGGTGATGACAGGGGATTGCCCTGTGTTGTCGTTATGGACGGTAAGATCATCCGATCCGATTTCAAGGACTGCGGAATGAATGAAATGAAGCTGCAGAAGCTTATCAAAAAAACGGGAGAACGGCTTGAGGATATCTTTCTTCTTACCGTCAATAAAAGCGGAGACTACAATCTTATAAAGGCGGAAAAGGAAAATGACTAAAAGAATTATAATTGCGTCGGTGTTGATCACTTCCGCTTTTCTTATTGCATTCGTATCAGCAAATTTCATTGTGAATGAGCTTGAAAATATAGTAAGCGAAGCAGAAGCTTATGAAGATGCTTTTGTTTGTGCCGAAAAAATTCTTTCTCTGTGGAAAGAAAATGAGAAGTATTTTTCATTGATTCTTAAACATACCGATGCTGATACCGCCGACAGAATGTTTTTTGAGCTTGAAGAAGCAATTGAAAATGAAAACGAAGCAAAGCTTATAAGACTTATAGCTGAAATAAAAGCATTTTTGTCGGTAACGGCAGAGGGCGAAAAAGCGAAAATCGAAAATATTTTTTAGTTTTCTCTTTACTTTTTTAATTATATTATATATAATAAACTGAATTATGATTTTCATTAGCCGAATTTTGCCCTTTTTACAGAACGGAGGTTACTTGTTGTCCGTATTAAAAGATAAATTTCCCGTTGTTTCTCCGGAAGAAATGGCAATTCAACGGGAATACATAGAAAAAATCAAAACCATTCTTTCGGTAAAATATCCCGATAAAGCACCGAAGGCATTTGTGCATACATACGGTTGTCAGGGAAATGTAGCTGACTCTGAGCGTATCAAGGGTCAGCTTTATGAAATGGGATATACCTTTACCGAGAACAGGGAAGAGGCAGATTTTGTACTGTTCAATACCTGTGCCGTGCGTGAGCACGCCGAGGACCGTGTTTTCGGAAATGTCGGTGCTCTAAAGCCCGTAAAGAACAATAACAGAGATATGATAATTGCCCTGTGCGGCTGTATGATGCAGCAAAAGCATGTGTGGGAACGAATAAAAAGAAGCTATCCGTATGTAAATATCGTTTTCGGAACCTTTGCTATTCACCGCGTGCCCGAGCTTCTCTATAAGGCGCTTCGTTCGGGTAAGCGTGTTTTTGAAACCGAGGAGGGTAATGCTGATATTGCGGAAGGGCTTCCCGTTTTCCGTGACCGCGATTTCAAGACATGGCTTCCCATTATGTACGGCTGTAATAATTTCTGCAGCTACTGTGTAGTGCCTTATGTCAGAGGAAGAGAAAGAAGCCGTGCCCCCGAAGAGGTCATAAAGGAAGCAAAGGAGCTGATCTCACTCGGTGCAAAGGAAATAACGCTTCTCGGACAGAATGTGAATTCCTACGGTAAAAACAGCGACGGTGAAGTAAGCTTCCCGAAGCTTCTTGAAATGATAAATGCACTTCCGGGAGATTTTAAGATAAGATTTATGACCTCGCACCCGAAGGACTGCACGAAAGAGCTTCTTGACACCATGGCAAAATGTGAAAAAGTCGCAAGACATCTGCATCTGCCCTTCCAGTCGGGAAATAACAGAGTGCTTAAGGAAATGAACAGAGGGTATACGAGAGAGCAGTATATCTCGCTTATAGAATATGCAAAACAGGTTATGCCCGATATCTCAATTACAAGTGATATCATCGTAGGCTTTCCCGGTGAAGCCTATGAGGAATTTCTTGATACGGTGTCACTTATAAAGGAAGTTAAATTTACATCGCTTTTTACCTTTATTTTCTCACCGAGAAAGGGCACAAGGGCTGAAAAAATGCCCGATCCCGTGCCGTATAAAGAAAAATCGGCATGGTTTACCGAGCTTTTGAAGGCACAGGAGGAGATTGCCGCTGAAAGATGTGCTTCAATGGTAGGAAAGGTTTATGAGGTTCTTGTCGAAGGCTTCACCAAGGAAGAGGACGGAAGACTTACGGGCAGAACAGACGGAAATATCAATATTGATTTCGAGGGAGATGCTTCTCTTATCGGAACATACAAAAAAGTCAGAGTAACAAATGCACTCAACTGGATACTTTCAGGTGAGCTTGTTAAATAAATTAAAAGTTTGAACGGAGAAAAGAAAATGGACATTATCAAAGCAACAAGAGAACTCGGAAAAGCAATTCAGGCTGATGAAAGATATCTTGCTTTTCAGGACGCACAGAAGGCAAATGAAGCAGATATAGAGCTTAACGGTCTTATCGGAAAGCTCAATCTTATTCAGCTTTCATATCAGAACGAATCTCAGAAGGACGAGCCCGA
>CAYTRD010000007.1:23587-53160 GCA_964440255.1 uncultured Ruminococcus sp.
GCCCGACACAAAGAAGCTTGAGGGTATGGACGCAGAATTCAGAGAGATATACGGACAGGTTATGCTCAATGAAAATATGAGAAAGTATGAAGAAGCAAAGAACGAGGTTGATTCAATGATGAATCATGTGATTCAGCTCCTCACCCTTTGTGTGAACGGTGACGACCCCGAAACCTGTGAGGTTAAAGAAGCCGATGACGGTGCTTGCGGCGGAAACTGTGCATCCTGCGGCGGCTGCGGCTGATAAAAAAGTTATTTATAAAGACAAGGAAGTTATAAAATGGCAGAATACACGCCTATGATGAGGCAGTATTTCAAAATTAAAGAGAATTATAAGGATGCACTTCTGTTTTACCGTCTGGGAGATTTTTATGAAATGTTCTTTGATGATGCAAAAACCGCATCCCGTGAGCTTGAGCTTGTGCTGACAGGCCGTGACTGCGGACAGGAGGAAAGAGCACCTATGTGCGGAATTCCTTTTCACGCAGCAGATACATATATCGCCCGTCTTGTGGCAAAGGGCTATAAGGTTGCCGTCTGTGAGCAGACAGAAGATCCGGCACTTGCAAAGGGCATTGTAACAAGAGATGTTATAAGAGTTATAACTCCGGGCACGGTAACGGAAAGCATAATGCTTGACGAGGAAAAGAACAATTATCTTTCCTGTGTGTATCTGGGTATAAACTCTGCGGGGCTTAGCTTCTGCGATGTTTCCACGGGTGAGCTTTATGTCAGCGAAGAGGTAGGCGGTTCGTTAAGTGACAAAATAATAAACGGACTTGCCCGTTTTTCTCCTGCAGAGCTTATCGGAAATGATTCTCTTGCAGGGGACAAGACACTTAAAGCCTATATTGCAAGAAAAACAGATATTCTCGTTTCTCTTAAAAATGAGGAAGCTTTCGATGAAGTCACCTCAATCGGTATCGCGGAAAAGCATTTTGAAAGGAGCGTATCCGAGCTCGGGCTTGACTCAATGCCCTGTGCCGTTAAAGCACTTTCGGGACTTCTTTCTTATCTTTACGATACACAGAAAAATTCTCTTGCCAATATAACCGAAATCAAAGTATATAACGACGAAAAATATCTTTCTCTCGGTGCGGTTACAAGAAGAAATCTTGAGCTTACCGAAACCGAGAGAAGAAGAGAGAAAAAAGGCTCTCTTTTATGGGTGCTTGATAAGACAAAAACGGCTATGGGAAAAAGACTTCTCCGAAGCTGGGTTGAACAGCCCCTTATAAATCTTTCGGGAATTATTTACCGTCAGAATGCTGTTGAGGAGCTTTATGAGCTGGGACAGCTCCGTTCTGAGCTTACCGATGCACTTGTCGGCATTTATGACCTTGAAAGAATCACTACAAGAGTGGTCTACGGCTCTGCAAACGCTAAAGAGCTTCGAAGTCTCTATTCCACAGCCTGTCAGCTTCCTTTTATAAAGGAAATGCTGTCCTCCGTTTCAAGCTCAATGCTAAAGGACACGGCAGAGCTTCTTGACACACTCGATGAAATCAAGGAGCTTATAGGTGCATCAATTGTTGATGAGCCTCCCTTCTCTGTAAGAGAGGGAAATATGATAAGGGACGGCTACTGCAAGGAGCTTGACGAGCTTCGTGAGATTGTAGACGGCGGAAAGGACTTTCTTGCTGAAATTGAAGCTGAAGAGCAGGAAAAGACGGGAATAAAGAAGCTGAAAATCGGCTATAACCGAGTTTTTGGCTATTATATCGAGGTACTCAATTCCTTTAAGGAATATGTTCCCGAGCACTACATAAGAAAACAGACACTTACAAACTGTGAAAGGTATATAACTCCCGAGCTTAAGGAGCTTGAATCAAAGGTTCTCGGTGCTCAGGAGCGAATAACGAAGCTTGAATATGAGCTGTTTACACAGGTAAGAAACGAAATAGCCGAGGCACAGTTCAGGCTTCGCAATACTGCATCGGCACTTGCAACTCTTGATACACTTTGCTCACTTGCAACGGTTGCCTTTAATAACAATTATGTCCGTCCCGATGTTAATATGGGCGACACCATAGATATTAAGGACGGCAGACATCCTGTTGTTGAAAAATTCCTTGACGATGCTCCTTTTGTTCCCAATGATACTCTTCTTGATTCAGAGGATAACAGGGCAGCAATAATCACCGGTCCAAATATGGCAGGTAAGTCCACATATATGAGACAGACGGCGGTTATAGTGCTGATGGCACAGATGGGCTCATTTGTGCCTGCAAGAAGTGCTTCAATCGGTATTGTTGACAGTATCTTCACCCGTGTGGGTGCCTCCGACGACCTTGTGGGCGGTCAGTCAACCTTTATGACTGAAATGAGTGAGGTTTCCTCAATTCTTGCAAACGCAACCTCAAAGAGCCTTATCATTCTTGATGAAATAGGAAGAGGTACTTCCACATATGACGGAATGAGTATTGCAAGAGCGGTGCTCGAATATGTAAGCGATAAGAAAAAAATCGGAGCGAAAACTCTTTTTGCGACCCATTACCATGAGCTTACCGAGCTTGAGGGAAGTATTCCCGGTGTAAAGAACTATAACACATCAGTTAAAAAACGCGGTGACGATATAACATTCTTAAGACGGATCGTAAGAGGTGCTGCTGACGGAAGCTACGGTATTGAAGTGGCAAAGCTGTCGGGTATCCCATCAAGTGTCGTCAGCCGTGCAAAAGTAATACTAAAGGAGCTTGAAGAAAACGGTGCGGTCACGACCGTTATAAAGACAGCTCCGAAGGAAGCTCCGGAAGAAGCTATGCAGATAGGAATGTTTTCCGGTGCAAATAACGAGCTTCTTGATGAGATAAAGGAGCTTGATGTGAATACACTTACTCCCATAGAAGCTTTACAAAAGCTTTATGAAATAAAGAAACGCATTTTATAAATTCTTACGAAAGGCGGCGGAAAAATGCCGAAAATCAATGTTCTTCCTAAATCTGTGGCAGAGCTCATAGCAGCAGGCGAAGTTGTAGAGCGTCCGTCGTCTGCCGTAAAGGAAATGCTTGAAAATTCCATTGATGCCGGTGCTTCTTCAATTACCGTTGAAATTAAAAACGGCGGTGTGAAGTATATCCGTGTTACCGATAACGGTTGCGGAATCCACCGTGAGGATGTGAGAACCGCTTTTATAAGCCACGCAACAAGTAAGATATCATCGGGCGAAGACCTTGATGCTATTTTTACATTAGGCTTTAGAGGTGAAGCACTTCCGTCAATTGCCGCAGTTTCCCGTCTGTCAATGCTTACAAAAACCTCTGATGAGGAAACGGGAACGGGAATTGAGATTCACGGCGGCGAGGAGATATCTTTTGATGATGTCGGCTGTCCCGACGGTACGACGGTTATAATTAAAGACCTTTTTTATAACACACCTGCAAGAATGAAATTCCTCAAGAAGGATATGACGGAGGGTACATATATTTCGGATGTGGTGGCAAAAACCGCAATTTCCCATCCCGATATTAAGTTTATTCTTATAAAAGACGGAAAGCAGGCACTTTCCACTCCCGGAAACGGTGAGCTTCTTTCAGCCGTGTATTCCGTTTTCGGAAAAGAAGTGTCCGAAGCCCTCATACCCGTTGAATATGAATACAAATCAATAAAGGTTCACGGCTTTATTTCAAGACCTCTTAACAACAGACCGAACAGAAATATGCAATATCTTTATGTAAACGGAAGATATGTGCGTATTCCCGTTGCGGCTGCTGCCCTTGACGAAGCATATAAAAACTCAATTATGGTGGGAAAATTCCCTATGTGCTTCCTTTTTATAGATATTCCCGCAGGAAAGATAGATGTAAATGTTCATCCTGCAAAAACAGAGATAAGATTTTCGGAGGATACCTCGATTTTTGAAGCCGTATTCTATTCCGCAAAATCTGCTCTTAATAAGGGTGACAACCGTCGCCCCGAGGTGAATCTCCGTGATAGACGGGATATTACCGCAAAAAAGGCTCCCGAATCGGTACAGATGCGATTTGCAGAGCCGTCATACAAAGAAGAAAACAAGAAAACTGTTTTAACAAGTGTTTTTTCCGAAAAGGCAATACAGGAAAATAAGGTCACAAAGCCTGTAAAGAATGAAGCATCTGATTCTCAAAGGGAAATAAAAGAAGCTTCAAAGCCTTTAACCTGCGAGAAAATTGCACCTGTAAATAAGACAGTTGATATAAATATAACGGCTGACGATGACGAAGCTTCCCGAAATGCTCCCGAAAAGCCTTTCAGCGTTCCCCAAAAGCCTGTTCCGGCTACCTTCAGGGACAGATCGTCGGTATTTGAGAATATTACTCCCAAGGAAGTCATAGAAGAGAAGAATAAAGACTTTCTGACTTATACAAAAACACCCGTACCTCAGCCAGTAAAGGAAGAGCCTCCGTCGGGAATCGTTGAAGACAGTAAAAAGAAAAATGATTTCCGTGTGATAGGTGAGGTGTTTAAGACTTATATCCTTGTAGAGCAGGGCGAAAAAATGCTCATAATTGACAAGCATGCTGCCCATGAGAGAATGATATTCAATTCCTTGATGAATACGGATTTTTCAAAGGATTCACAGCTTCTTCTGACTCCCGTTTCGGTTACTTTATCGGGAAAGGAATATGCAGCGGTACTTGAAAATCTCGATGTGTTTGAAAAGGGCGGTTTTGATGTTGAAGATTTCGGAGACGGAACGGTGGTTGTAAGAGCCTTTCCTTTAGTGCTTAATAAGGAAGATGTAAGGTCGGTCATAACGGAAATGGCGGGTGAGCTTCTGAAGGGAAAAACAAGACCCGTGCCCGAAAAGCTCACATGGCTTTATCATTCTGCCTCCTGCAGAGCGGCAATTAAAGCCGGGGACGAGCTTAAGTCTGAAGAAACAGAGGCTTTCGTGAAGAAGCTTCTTTGTGACGACAGTATACGCTACTGTCCTCACGGCCGTCCCGTAATGTATGAATTATCAAAGCACGAAATAGAAAAACAGTTCGGAAGAGTATAATGGAAGAAATAATGAATAAAATTCCCGTGATTGCAGTTGTGGGTGCCACAGCTTCGGGAAAAACCTCATTTGCGGTTGAGCTTGCAAAGCGTATTGATGCAGAAATTATTTCCGCAGATTCAATGCAGATATACAAGGGTATGGATATCGCATCAGCAAAGCCCACGCAAAATGAAATGTGCGGTATTCCTCATCATCTTATTGATTTTGTGGAGCCTTATGAAAAATACAGCGTTGCAAGATTCATTGACGATGCTACAGTAAAAATCAATGATATCATTTCAAGAAATAAAAAAGTAATTATCTGCGGCGGAACAGGGCTTTATGTTGATTCGCTTCTGAATAATATAACCTTTGAAGAGCAGCCCGACAATACCGCGGTGCGTGAAAAGCTTCGTCTTCGCCGTGAAGAAGAGGGGATAGAGAAGCTTTATGCTGAATTGAAGAGCATTGACCCCGAAACTGCAGCTTCGCTTCATATAAACAACGAGGGAAGAGTTTTAAGGGCACTTGAAACATATTATCTTACCGGAGAAAAGCCATCGGTTGTAAGAGAGCGTTCTAAAAGTATCCCCACTCCGTACGAAAGCATATACCTTTATCTTGACTATAAAGACCGTGAAGTGCTTTATGACAGAATCAATAAAAGAGTTGATATTATGACAGAAAACGGTCTTGCCCGGGAGGCAAAGGAATATTTCAGTCTTTTTTCGGACTATACCTCGGCACAGGCTATAGGACATAAGGAGCTTGCAGGCTATCTTAAGGGTGATATCACTCTCGGAGAAGCTACGGATAATCTGAAAAAAGCAACAAGGCATTATGCAAAAAGACAGATGACATGGTTCAGAAAAAATGAATCCCGCCATACTGTCTTTATGGATGAATATAAATCACTTGACGAGGCGGTGGAATACGCACTCACAATTATAGATAGATCAGGAATTTTTAAGGCAGGTGAAGCAGTTGAATAAGAGATTTCAGATAAATACAAATATTGATGTTGAGATAAAATCACCGATACTAAAAAAAATACTTGCGGTTATTTTCGTGTTTGTGCTGATGTTTATAATTATTTATCCCATTTTTTCACTTCAGGGCTCTGAAGTTTCCGTAAAAACACAGACGGCTGTTACTCGTACAGTCTATGAAACGATCGACACGCGTGCATTTGCAGTCCGTAAAGAGGTGCTTATAAGCAATTCCTATAACGGAACCGTAGTACCCGATAAGGCTAACGGCACAAAGGTTGCAATAGGAGATACGGTTGCAAATATCTATTCCTCGTCCTCTGCTGCTGCCGATGCAGCCAGAATCAAGGAAATTGAAAGCGAAATTGAATATTACAGAACAATTGCACAGAATACGGGGAGCACCCTGCAGTCTGAGATAGATGTTTATAAAAGCAGTGTTTCAAACTCACTTTTTGCCTTGAGTGAAGCAATAGAAGCCAATGAACTGTCCTCTGTTTATGAGCTTTCCCGCGAGCTTCGTGAGGCAATTACGAAAAAACAGATAGCAACAGGCACTAAGGTTGATGTATCCTCCAAAATTTCAGCTCTCGAGGCAGAATATAATTCTCTTAGGAATTCCGTAAGCAACAGTTCTGCCGTTACGGTTTCACAATCCGGCTATTATGTTGATTCTGCTGACGGTTATGAATCCGTTGCTGATTATGATACAATCCGTGAAATAGGCTATGAGGAAGCAGAAAAGCTTTTTGATGCTGATCCTGTGACGGTTTCATCCGATAATGTAGGAAAGCTTATTACTGATTTTAACTGGTATCTTGTTTTCAATGCTACTGCCGAACAGCTCGCTGACAAGGGAAGAGGCTCATATGTTACCGTGATATTCGGAAATTCACAGGTTGAAGACCTTCGTATGAAGATAGTTTCCGTAAATCAGACGGAGGGCAGTAATATCCTTGCCGTGGTGCTCAGCAGTAATATAATGAATGAGGAAATAGCGGCACTTCGCAACGAAGCCGTTAAAATAAGAGTTGATTCCATAACGGGAATTGCCGTGGACAGAATGGCACTCAGAACCGTAGACGGCGAAAAGGGTGTCTATGTTAAGGAGGGTAATATTGTAAGCTTCAAGAAGGTAAACATTATCTATTCCGATGAAAACCTCATTCTTTCACAGTCGGAGCCTGCGGACAGCTCTTATCTTGCCGTTTACGATGAAATGATATTGGAGGGAACAGATCTTTATGATTCAAAACTTCTCACCTGATATTGATTTTTCATATCTTGATGAAAACTATAAACGAATAACCGATGAAATAAATGAAGCCGCAATAAAAAGCGGTCGTTCACCGAAGGATGTACGGCTTATGGCTGTTACGAAAACATTAGGGCCCCAACCTGTAAATCATATGATTTCTCTCGGTGCAAGGCTTATCGGTGAAAATAAGGTACAGGAGCTTTTAGGTAAGCTTGACTATCTTAATAAAGACGGACTTGAGATGCACATAATCGGTCATCTTCAGTCCAATAAAGTAAGAAAAATAATTAATACGGTATCAATGATACAATCTGTTGACAGCATTTCTCTGATAGACGAGATTTCAAGACAGGCGAAGCTCAATAATACTTCAATGGAAATTCTTCTTGAAGTAAACATCGGGGAAGAGGAAGCAAAAACAGGTCTCCCTGCAAACGAGCTTTATGAATGTGCTTTCAAAGCCGCAGAAACGGAAGGTGTAATACTGAAAGGTCTTATGTGCGTGCCTCCCGTGTGCGATGAAAATCAAGCGAGAAAATATTTTGAAAAAACAAGGCTTCTTTATGAGGATACAGCCTCGGCTCTTAAAGGAAAGGCACAGCTTTCGGTGCTTTCAATGGGAATGTCCTCTGATTTTGTACCTGCAATACTTGAGGGTGCAACATTGGTAAGAGTAGGAAGTGCTCTGTTCGGTCAGAGGCGTTATTAAATCAGTATAAATATAATGTATATATAATAAATGAAAGGATGTTTTGTTAATGGGAATCAGCGACAAGCTTAAAAAAATGCTCAATATTGATGACGGATATTTTGATGAGGTTGATGCGGAAGGTATTGAATACACTCCTTCGGCTCAGGAAAGCTCCGCAAGAACAACGCTTACAGCAGAAAAGAGAGGCTCTGTACCGCACGGTACAAAGGTAGTAGATATACATACAACTGCCAAGCTTCAGGTGGTGCTTAAAAAGCCTGAAAATTTTGATGAAGCAACACCTATTGCCGACGAGCTTCTTGATAAGAGAACCGTGGTTCTCAATCTTGAAAATACACCTAAGGAGCACGCAGGAAAGCTTCTTTGCTTCTTAAGCGGTGTTGCATATGCAAACGGCGGTAAGCTTAAGAAAATTGCTAATAACACCTATATTATTACTCCTTATAATGTAGATGTAATGGGCGACCTTCTTGACGAACTGGAAAATAACGGAATGTTTTTCGTTTAATACTTAAGTTTAATTGATAAAGAGGAAAGGATGCGAACACAATGCTCACTCCCGCACAGCTTAAACAGATAGAACTCAAAAGACTTGACGGTGATACGTATTCATCTGATGAGGTTGATAAGATACTTTCATCGGTTATATCAAATTATGAAGAGGTTTTTGAGGAAAACGGAAACCTTATAAGAAAGCTCAGCGTTCTTGCCGCGAAGCTTGATGAATACAGAAAAGACGAAAATGTTCTCCGTGATGTTCTGCTCAATGCACAGAAAAGTGCCGACCTTGTAATTGCAAACGCACAGTCACAGGCAGATGCAATTATCGTTGATGCAAATGCACAGGTAGGCGAGATCGTAAAAAAGGGCGAAGGCATAATTGAAAGTGCCAATATGAAGGCTGAAAAGATTACTGCTGCCGCTGAAGCTGAATATACAAGCATAATTCAGTCTGCAAAGGTAATGGCTGACGGATACCTTGCCGCCGCAAGAGAATCTGCTGCAAGTGTAGAAGCCGAGGTTGAAGCCTCCGTAAACGAGCTTTTATCAGATTGCGATGATAAGGCTGCAGGGCTTCTTGAGGAAGCAAAAGCCAATGCACAGGCACAGGTAGACGATGCAAAGCGTCTTGCTGATGTAATAGTTGCGGATGCAAAAAGTGATGCGGATGTTATTGTTTCAGATGCAAAAAGTGAGGCAAATGTAATTTCAGATTCTGCTGCCGCTGAATGTGAAAGAATTATCGCAGAGGCAAAAGAAAAGGCTGATGAGCTTTCAAAGGCAGCTGAGGAATATTCTGCAACTCTTGTAAATTCTGCAAAGGAACAGGCAGATATTCTCCTTAAAAAGGCCGAGGAGGATTCACAGGATGCAATCATCCGTGCAAAGGAAAGCCTTGAAAGTGCAAAGACCACATCAACTCAGCTTATAGATGAAGCTGAAACGCGTGCAGTACAGATGGTTGATGAGGCAAAGAAGCAGGCTGATGAGCTTAACCGTGTAAGCAGTCATAATTCCTTTATGTATATTGAAGAAGCAAAGAACCGTGCCGAGCTTGAGGTTGCATCGATCAAGGCAGGTGCAGTAAAGGAAGCAGAGGAAGCAAAAGTAAATGCCGAAGCTATTCTTGCTGAAGCAAAGGCTCTCGGTGATGAAATACATAATACCGCAAGAGAAGAAGCAACAGCTCTTCTTGAAGCAGCTAAGCTGAAGGCACAGCAAATTGTAGCTGACGCTGAAAATACCGTAAAATCAGCTCTCAGTGAAGCTGATGCAACTGTGGAAAGCATCCTTTCACAGGCAAAGGTACAAAGTGCCGCTCTTCTTGAAAATGCGGATATAACCGCACGCTCAAAGATATTTGATGCAGATAAGAATGCATCCGATATGATGAACGAAGCAGGTGAAAAATCTGCCGAGATGCTTGCAGGTGCAAAGCACGAATGTGAGAGAATGACCTCTCTTGCAACAAACCTCAAGGTAAAGCTCGTTGACCTTATAACAACTGTCGAAAAGAATTATCATATAGTACAAAGTCAGTCCGTTCAGCTTCGTGAAAGCCTTGAAAAGCAGGTTAAGGCAAGTGAAGAAATGTTAGCCGCACAAAAATCAGCTCTTGCCGTGCTTCCTGCTTTTGAAGAAAATGACGATGTGTTCCAGATCAATGTCGATGCATATCTTGAACCTATCGCAAAGGATGTTGACGTAATAAAAATGCTTTCCGTATACGGCCTTTATAAGGAAAGAGATATAAAAGCTGATTCTTCCGTGCTTGAAGAAGCAAAGCTTTCCGGAGATGCAAGACCTGCATCAAAGGCTGTTGAACAGATAGAAGCAATTTTTAACGGCAAGGAAAATTCCTCTGAGCTTGATGTTGAAAAATTTGTTGATGAAAATGATAAGGCTTCCGATTTCTCCGACAAGGTACTGACAGTCAATCAGTCTGAGGAAAAAACTGCAGAAGAAAGCGTACAGACCGAATTTTCTTCGGGTATTGATTATTCCACCGATGATTTTTCAGCAATAGCAGACAATCTTCGTAGTGCTATAAATAATGTTATAACCGATAAGAGTCAGGATATGGAAAAGGATGTTTTCACGGCACATGAGATTGAAGCTGCTCCTGTCAGGGAAAATATTGAAAAGCCTGTTATAAAGGAAGCAGACGCTGAGGATGATTTCTCCGATTTCAATGATGACTTTTCTGACTTTTCCGATATGTCTGATGAAATCAAGGCTGAATCGGATACTGTTAAGGAAGCAGATAAGACTGCTGCTATCAACAGCTTTGAGATAGATTTCTCTGCATTTGAAGATTTTGACTCAGAAGAAAAGAAAGAAAGCAAAAACGGTATTTTTAAGAAAAAGGGTAAAAAGGGGAGAAAATAATTCCCCTGACGGAGGCAGCAATTGAAAAAATACGATAAGAAAAAAATACTTACGGTGCTTTTTCAGCTGACAGGAATCGCCGTGCTTGTATTTATTGATCTTTTTATTAAAAAGATTGTGCTTGAAAATATTGAGCTTTACGAAAAGGTCGGCTTTATTGACGGGCTTTTCGGCTGGACTTATATTCAGAACACCGGTGTTGCGTGGGGAATGTTCGATTCCAACCCACAGCTTCTTTCTGTTTTTACAGGCATAATCATAGCAATAGGTATTATATATCTTGTAAGTCCGCTTAAAAGACCCTTGGCATATGATATCTGTATACCGATAATTATTGCAGGAGGCCTCAGCAATATGGTCGACAGAATTATGAGAGGCTTTGTCGTTGACTATATTGAAACGCTTTTTGTTGATTTCCCCGTATATAATTTTGCCGACTGCCTTGTAGTCTGCGGTGCATTTTCTCTTGTGTTCTATCTTATATATGAAATAATAAGAGATTCAAAAGCGGAAAAGCTTAAAAAGCTCGGTGAGGACAAGCAGGGTGAATGAGTTAGTTTTTGAGATATTGCCCGAAAATGCGGGAGAAAGACTTGATAAGGTCATAAGTATTGAGGAAGGCTCGCTTTCCCGAAGTGCCGTGCAGAAGCTGATTGATGACGGAAAGGTAACGGTTAACGGAAAAACTGTCACAAAAAGTATGAAGCTGAAAACGGGTGATGAGGTTTTTGTTGAAATTCCCGACCCCGTTGAACTGAAAGCCGTGGCACAGGATATCCCTGTTGAAATAGTCTATGAGGACGATGACCTTCTTGTGGTCAACAAACCGAAGGGTATGGTAGTCCACCCCGCCCCCGGTAATCCCGACGGAACACTTGTAAATGCTCTTTTATATCATTGTAAGGGCAGACTTTCATCAATAAACGGTGTTATAAGACCGGGAATCGTTCACAGAATAGATAAAGATACTTCGGGGCTTTTGATAGTTGCAAAAAATGATGCCTCACACTCACATCTGGCACAGCAGATTAAAGAACACAGCTTTAAAAGACAGTATTTTGCTGTTGTAAACGGAGCGATGCCTAATGATAAGGGAACCATTGATTTACCCTTGGGAAGAGCTCGTCACGACAGAAAAAAACAGGCTGTAAACGGGCTTAATCCCCGAAATGCCGTAACTCATTATGAGGTTCTTGAGCATTATAACGGCTTTGACTACTGCCGTTTTACTCTTGAAACGGGAAGAACGCATCAGATAAGAGTACACTGTGCACATACAGGTCATCCCGTTGCGGGAGATACTGTCTACGGACCGCCGAAAAACTCTTTCGGACTTGTCGGACAATGTCTTCACGCCGCTGTTATCGGTTTTATTCATCCCGTGACAAATGAATATTTGGAATTTTCGGCACCTTTACCCGATTATTTTATAAATGTATTAAATAAGTTAAATAAATAAAAGGAGTGCTTTTTATGGAAATATGTGAAAAGAAACAGCTTAAGCTTAAAGCTCTTAATGTCAGAAAAGGTATCATTGAGGGTACTTTCAATGCAAAAAGCGGACACCCCGGCGGCTCACTTTCAATAGCTGATATACTTACATATCTTTATTTCAAGGAAATGAAGGTTGATGTCAATAATCCCAAGTGGGAGGGAAGAGACAGACTTGTTCTTTCCAAAGGACACGCAGCTCCCGCTTTATATGCAGTTCTTGCAGAAAGAGGCTTTTTTCCCGTAGAAGACCTTAAAACTCTTCGTAAGTCCGATTCGTATTTACAGGGACATCCCAATATGAATTATGTGCCCGGTGTTGATATGAGCACAGGCTCTCTCGGTCAGGGTATTTCTGCAGCCTGCGGTTTTGCTCTCGCTTCAAAAATAGAAAGCAATCCTTACAATGTATATGCCATTTTGGGTGACGGTGAAATTGAAGAAGGTCAGGTGTGGGAAGCCTGTATGTTTGCTTCCGCCAAAAAGCTTGACTGTCTTACCGTTATTGTTGATAATAACGATTTGCAGATAGACGGTACCGTTGAAGAGGTCAACTCTCCTTATCCCATTCCCGAAAAGTTTGCAGCATTCGGCTTTAATGTAATTGAAATCTGCGGTCACTGCTTTACTCAGATTGAAGAAGCTTTTGAAAAAGCAAAGGCATGTAAAGATAAACCCACAGCTATAATTATGAAGACTGTGAAGGGCAAGGGTGTTTCCTTTATGGAAAATCAGGTTTCATGGCACGGAAGTGCACCCAATGCCGATCAGTATTCTTTGGCAATGTCAGAGCTTAATGCTGCAATTGAAGAGCTGAATAAATGAGGGAGGATAAAATAATGGCAGATGTAATCAAAACCGCAACAAGAGATGCTTACGGCAAGGCTCTTTGTGAACTCGGTGAAAAGAATGATAAGCTTATAGTTCTTGATGCTGACCTTGCAGCAGCAACAAAAACAGGTATGTTCAAAAAGGCATTCCCCGATAAATTCTATGACTGCGGAATCGCAGAGGGAAATATGATGGGTATTGCCGCAGGTCTTGCAGCCTCGGGTTATACCGTATTTGCAAGCTCCTTTGCAATGTTTGCTGCAGGCAGAGCATTTGAACAGATAAGAAATACGATAGGTTATCCTCATATAAATGTTAAAATCGGTGCAACCCACGCAGGTATCTCCGTTGGTGAAGACGGTGCAAGCCATCAGTGCTGTGAGGACATCGCACTTATGAGAACTATCCCCGGTATGACCATCATCAACCCTGCTGATGATGTTGAAACCCGTCTTGCAGTTTTAGCGGCTGCAGAGCTTGATGGCCCTGTGTATATGAGATTCGGCAGATTGGCAGTTCCCAGAATATTCGATGAAGGCTATAAGTTTGAAATCGGCAAGGGTGTTTATCTGAATGAGGGCACAGATGTAACTATCATTGCAACAGGTCTTATGGTTGAGCGTGCTATGGGGGCTGTGGAGCTTCTGAAAAGCGAAGGAATTTCGGCAGCACTTATAAATATGGCAACCATCAAGCCCATTGATAAGGATATTATAATTGATGCAGCATCAAAAACAGGCTGTATTGTAACCGCTGAAGAGCATAACATAATCGGCGGTCTCGGCTCTGCTGTTGCAGAAGTTGTTGCAGAAAACTGTCCCGTGCCTGTTGTAAGAGTAGGTGTGGAGGATGTATTCGGAAAATCAGGCCCTGCACTTGAGCTTCTTGATATCTACGGGCTTAATGCAAAGAATATTGCCGAAAAAGCAAAGAAGGCAATTGAACTTAAGAAATAAGAGGTGTGAATATGTCCTGTTTATATGAAGAAGCTAAAAAAATGTATGCCTCCATCGGTATTGATACCGATGAAGCAATAAAAAAGCTTTCCTCAGTTTCCATTTCCATGCATTGCTGGCAGGGGGACGATGTAGGCGGCTTTGAAGCCTCGGGTGAGCTTTCGGGCGGTATACAGGCAACGGGTAATTATCCGGGTAAGGCAAGAAATACGGAAGAGCTTATGGCTGACATTGATAAAGCTCTTTCTCTTATCCCCGGTAAGCACAGAATCAATCTTCACGCAATCTATGCCGATTATTCCGACGGTGTTGTTTCCCGTGACAAATTAGAGCCGAAGCACTTTGATAAGTGGATAGAATTTGCAAAGGACAGGGGACTCGGAATTGACATCAATCCCACACTTTTCTCCCATCCTTTGGCTGCCGACGGACTTACACTTTCTCATCCCGATGAAAATGTACGCCGTTTCTGGATTGACCATTGTAAAGCGATAAGAAAGATAGGTGCTTATATAGGCGAAAAGCTCGGCACTCCCTGTCTTAACAATATCTGGATTCCCGACGGTTTTAAGGAAACACCCGCCGACAGAACATCTCCAAGACAAAGGCTCAAGGATTCACTTGATGAGATCCTTTCCGTTCAGTATGACAAGAATTACCTTGTTGACAGCGTTGAATCAAAGGTATTCGGTATCGGTGTTGAATCCTACACGGTAGGTTCACACGAATTTTATATGAATTATGCAGCAAAAAACGGCTGTATGTGTCTTCTTGATAACGGTCATTTCCACCCTACGGAAAGTGTTGCAGATAAGATTCCTTCAATGCTTCTTTTCTCCGATAAGGTAGCTTTGCATGTAACAAGAGGTGTCCGTTGGGATTCGGACCATGTTGTAGGCTTTACAGATGAGCTCAAGGAAATAGCAAAGGAAATTGTTATTGCAGGTACCGAAAAGGTTATAATCGGACTTGACTATTTCGATGCAAGCATAAACAGAATTTCCTGTTGGGTAATGGGTATGAGAAATATGCAAAAAGCTCTTCTCGGAGCAATGCTTACTCCCAATAAGAAGCTTGCAGACTGTCAGAATACAGGCAACTTCACGGAAATGTTCGTGCTTTCCGAGGAGGTTAAATCATATCCCCTCGGTGCTGTGTGGGATAAATTCTGCGAAATGAATAATGTTCCCGTGAGAGAGAACTGGTATGAAGAAGTAAAAGAGTATGAAAAGAGCGTACTCGCTGAAAGGAAGTAAAATTAAATGGATTGTGTACTTGAACTTAAGGCTGTCAAGAAATTTGTTGACACCTGTAATCAGTCATGGCTTAAGGGCTGGAATGAAAGAAACGGCGGTAATATGTCCTACCGTATGAAGGATGAAGAGGTCAATGAAATCAAGCATCTTTTCAACAAAAACGGTGAGTGGAGAAGCATCGGCATCACGGTAGAAAACCTTGCAAATGAATATTTTACCGTAACAGGAAGCGGTAAATTCTATATGAACGTAAAGAATGAACCTGAAAATAATATCTGTATCGTAAAAATTGATGAAAAAGGTGAAAATTACAAAATCGTATGGGGACTTTGTGAGGGCGGTGTTCCCACAAGTGAATTTCCCACTCATCTTCTCAATCACTCCATAAAGAAGGAAAAAACAAACGGAAAGCACCGTGTAATTATGCACGCTCATCCTGCAAACATAATCGCACTTACATTCATTCTTCCGCTTGAAGATAAGGTATTTACAAGAGAAATCTGGGAAATGATAACAGAATGTCCCATCGTTTTCCCTGCAGGTATCGGTGTTGTTCCTTGGATGGTATGCGGAAGCTCTGATATTGCAGTAGCTACAGGTGAGAAAATAAAGCAGTTTGATGCAGTTATTTGGTCACATCACGGAATATTCTGCAGCGGTGAGGATTTTGATGTTGCTTTCGGTCTTATGGACACTATTGAAAAGGCTGCAGAAATTCTTATAAAGGTAATGTCCTGCGGCGGCAAGAAGCAGTTTATTACATCCGAGCAGATTCTTGCACTTTCAGAGCCTTATAATGTCAATATCGACAAAACAATGCTCGAATAATTTACAAATCTTACAAATATTTTTTTGCTCTTGTATTGTCACTTTTTTTGTGATACAATTTGTAGATAGATAGGTATATTTATTTTGCGTTAGGATAGGTGAATATTATGGCAGAATTTTGTCCAAAATGTAATTATAAGCTTAAAATAACCGACTGGCGTCCCGAATGTCCCAAGTGCGGTGTAAATGTTATGTATTACGGTATTGAAGACCGTCTTCGTGAAGAGGCTGACAGGGCTGAATATCAGCACGCTAAAAGTCAACCTAAGTATGACAGACTTAAGTTCTCTCTTATCGGTCATCCTCTTTCAATAGTGAGACTTGTTCTCGGTCTTTTACCCATTGTTGCAACTCTTCTTCCTATGGGTACCGTAAATTACGTTCTTCCTTACCTTGAAAAGAAAACAACTGTTAATCTTATTTCTATAGTAACATTTATTATTGATAACGGTTTTGATGTTGACCTTATTATGAAGCTTTTAGGTTCAGATTTAATCGGAACAGGTATGCTTTACTGGGCAATTTCACTTGTTTGTCTTGTGCTTATGGTAGTGCTTACTCTTGTCGGTTTCTTCCTTCTCACTCTTTCTGCAGCTAAGAAGGGTATTGTCAGAAACATCACAATTCCCTCAATCGGAATTGTTCTTGCAACTGTATCTTTTGTTTGCTATAACTTAATGGTAAATGAGCTTACAGAGGTTCTTCCCGGTATCTTCACAGGCTCCGTGAATCCTGCAGCTTACATCGTTGCCGTTCTTATATTTGTTGCAATGATCGTTGTAAATGTTATTTATAAGAAAAAGAACATTCAGGTTAAATATAAGGATGTTTCGGAATTCCTTCTTCCTTACAATGAAAGACCTTCAACCCTTGCAAAGAAGGCCCAGAACGAGGCTTAAGTTTATTACAAAAACCGTCATCCCGATTTTCGAGGTGACGGAATTTTTTTCGGAGGTTATATAAATGCCCATTATTTTTGACAGCGAAAAGAAAATATTCAAGCTTGATACACTTTCTTCAAGCTATATTTTCAAAATCTACGAACAGAATTATCTTGTGCACCTTTATTACGGAGCAAAGATTCCCGACTGCAATCTTACCGATTTTCCCGACAGAAGAATGTATGCATCATTCTCTGCATCTAATCCCCATATGCTGAGAAGCGATTTTTCTGCCGATGTATATCCTCTTGAAATCGGCTGTAACGGCTGCGGCGATATGAGAATTTCATCACTTCAGATAAGAAATTCAGACGGAAACGCATCTACAGATATGCGGTATGTTTCGCATAAAATATATCAGGGTAAGCCGAAGCTCAAGGGGCTTCCCGCACTTTATGAAAATGAAGAGGGCGAATGTACAACTCTTGAAATCACAACAAGAGATAATGTAACAGGTGCCGAAGCTATTCTCCTTTATACCGTATTCGAGAAGTATTCGGCACTTACAAGAAGCGTAATAATCAAAAATACATCCGACAAGGCATTTACCATTGAAAAGGTTATGAGCTTCAATCTCGACCTTATCGGTAAGGATTTTGACCTTATAACCCTTTACGGCAGACACAACAATGAAAGAAACTTTGAAAAGCGTCCTCTTGCACACGGCAGACAGGGAATAGGCTCAAGAAGAGGCTCCTCCTCTGCACAGCAAAATCCCTTTATGGCTCTTCTCAGACAGGGTGCTACGGAGGATACCGGCGATGCATACGGCTTCAATCTTGTTTATTCCTGTAATCATCTGTGTGAAATTGAAGTTGATTTCAATGAAAATTCAAGAATTATGATGGGTATTGACCCCTCTGATTTCGGCTGGACACTTGAAAGCGGTGAGGAATTCTATTCTCCCGAAGCTGTTCTTGTTTATTCGGAAGAGGGGCTTGGCGGTATGAGCCGTACCTTCCATAAGCTTTATAATAATAACCTTGTAAGAGGCCCGTGGAAAAAAGCAAAGCGTCCTCTTCTTATAAATAACTGGGAAGGCACTTATTTTGATTTCGATGATGATAAGCTTTATAACATCGCAAAATGGGCGAAGGATACAGGCATAGAAATGCTCGTTATGGACGACGGTTGGTTCGGTATGCGAAATGATGACCATTGTGCTCTGGGTGACTGGGAAGTAAATGAAAATAAGCTCAAGGGCGGTATCGGCAGTCTTGTTTCAAGAATCAAGGGTCTGGGACTTAAATTCGGTATCTGGTACGAACCCGAAATGATATCTCCCGATTCCGACCTTTACAGAGCTCATCCCGATTGGTGTATCCATGTGCCGAACCGTGACCGTTCACAAGGCCGTTGGCAGTATGTTATAGATATGTCACGACAGGATGTAAGAGATTATCTCTTTAATAAAATGAGTGAAGTGTTAGCTCATAATGATATCGACTATGTAAAATGGGACTTTAACCGTAACATCACGGAAGCAGGCTCTGCTCTTCTTCCTCCCGAAAAGCAGAAGGAATTCTTCCACCGTTTCATTCTCGGCACCTATGAGCTTATGGACAGACTCTTAACTGCATATCCGCATCTTCTTCTTGAAAACTGTTCGGGCGGCGGCGGAAGATATGACCCCGGTATGATGTATTATTCACCGCAGATATGGTGCTCAGACAATACCGACGCTCTTTCGAGAGTTGACATTCAGTTCGGTTCTTCGCTTTGCTATCCCGCATCTGTTCAGGGTGCTCATGTTTCCGCATCCCGTCGTTCGGGCTATGAAACAAAGAGAAATGTTGCTATGTGGGGCTCATTCGGATATGAGCTCGACCCTGCAAAGATAAGCGAAGAGGCAAGAAACGAAATCAAGGAACAGATTGCCGATTATCATAAATATTATGACCTTATCCATTACGGTGATTTATACAGAATAATATCTCCGTGGGAAAATCCCTATAAGGTTGCATGGGAATTCGTAAGTGAGGATAAGAGTCAGGCAATGCTTACTGTTGTAGTAAAGTTCTTCAAGGAAGCAAGAAACTTCTTTATAAAGCTTAAAGGACTTGATCCCGATAAGTATTATAAGTGCGACCGTAACGGAGAAATTTATTCGGGAGCACTTCTGATGAAAGCAGGTCTTTCAATGTATCATCTTCCGGTAGGTGACGGTGAAAGCTATGCAATTCATTTTGAAGAAGTAAAGTAATTGCAGAAAAAATATAAGAAGGCACCGATATACGATGCCTTCTTTCATTTTGCGGTAAATCATAATTATATCAGCATTATCATTCTATAACAAGCTTTCTGTTGCCTGTGGTATTGGAAAAGCTTATAAGTGCGGTACCGCCGACGCTTTCATATGTAATATCTGCATCAATTCCGTCAATATAAGCCTTTTCGGGAGCATAGGGAAGCTTGATTCTGATATTTGCAGTTCTCATTTTTGCACCGCTTATATCAAGGACAGTTTTGTTATCCTTTTTCTCAATGGAATTTATTCTTACTGATGAGCCAATGATTTCATAGTCATCAGCCTTTGTCAAATCGAAAAGCATTCCCTTGTCACACGGGAATAAGACTTTTTCTGTAACAATATCAAATTCGGGAGAATACATATCTGCAAAAATACCTGTAAATACGAGAGGCTCATCATTTATGCTCTCGTCCATAACTGCAGCTATAATATAATTTCCACGCTCAAGCATAAGGTGATTTGAAAATTCAGGTGAATGTCCCTTTCTCTTTGCTGTTTCAAGGAAGAAATCACGAAGCATATCGGCATTTTCCTTTGAATATGAGAAAATACAGGGATTAATCTTCCATATTGCCGCAGTACCCTCACCGCAGTTGCATATAGCCTTTTGCTCATTAGTCTGAATACCCAGCATTGAGAACAGATGCTCGGCAGGATTGTTGAATTTTCCTGTCCACCAAGAGTTTATTTTATTGAACGGGTCACTTCCGTCTCCTATGTAAATGAGCTGTCCGCCCTCTTTTACCCAAGATGCTATTGAATTGTTGATATCGGGATAATCGGGCTTCATATATTCATAGCTCATTAAAAGCATATCATAATCATCAAGATAACCGACATATCTTCTCATATTGTCAAGAAGCACGGGACGAACTGCAATGCCGTACTTAAGAAGAGGCAGAGCGATTGAAAAGAAGCCGGGGAAAGCGTTTGATGATATAAATTTCAGCATAAGCTCTTTGTCATCACTTCCGGCAAATAACTCATTTCTGAAACGGGAAAGAAGCTCCTCATCGTCATTGAGTACAGTACCTACGACCTCATTGGCAGCTTCGGAAAAATAGCAATCGGGATATTCACGCTGATAAAGCTCACAGTCACCGACCAAGATTCCGACCTTGAAGGATGGCTCATCTGTTTCCTCAAGAGTGCCGAGTGTATTGAATGTATTATTAAGGAGCGTCTCATAATCCTCGGGTATCGGCTCGGCATCGGGGGAATTTTTCGGATATTTTTCTTCAAAAACTCTGTTGGGCCAAGGACATATCTCATAGGAATTTACCTTCGGATGGAGAAGGGAAGCTGCAACCGTGCAAAGATAATTCTTTCTGTAATCAGTCCAGTCAAATATAGGGTTATCTTCAATCGGGTCGTGTAAAAACCACATTTTTCTGCCTGTGCCCTTAGTAAGCTCCTGCATAACACCGTATTCAAGGTATGCCGTTTCAAATGTGCGTTCCTTCAGCTCACCGTTAAACCAGTTCTTTTCTCTTGAAGTGCCTGTCCATACCTGTGCGATACAGCCGTCAACTCCTGTAATGTCGGCGAGCTTTCCCTCGGGACTTACTATTTTCCATTGAGTATAGTTAATAAGTGAATGAGTAGGCACATAAAAACGCAGATTCTTATTATATTTTGTTTTTGCATATTCCTTAAGAGAAGAGGAAAGTCTGTCAATGGTTCTTGTATACAGATAGGCTTTCAGCTTTCCGCATTTATATTTTGCGTCAACGCTTTCGTGGGGAGCCTTCCACGGCTCTCTGTAATAAAGCTCATATTCACGCTTGAATGCGGGGGAATATCCGCCTCTGTCCCAGAATTCGGGCTCTTCAACATGGATTGCTTCAACACCTGCATCAACGACAACACGCAGCTTGTCACTTAAATAATCGGAAAATGCGACAGTCGGCACCATATAGGGTACATCTTTTCCGTGAACAATAAGATTACCGAATCTGTCCTGCTGTGCTTCGTCCCAATGGCTTGTGCCGTCATATTCACCGTAAAGATAGTCCTGATATCTTCCCCATGCAATACCGGTCATAAAGTGTACCACATAGCCTGCTTCCTTATGCTTTTTTATTCTTTCAAGTGTAGTTTCTTCAAGACGGTAGACCATAACAAAGTCACATTTGTTGTCTATACTCGGTATAAGAGGACCGCCCGACTGAAAGCCTGTGCGTTCCTCTTTTTTATCTCTTAAAAATGCCATATCAGACCTCCCGATGTTTATTAGTTTAACTATATAACAAAGAAAGAGAAAATGCTATATAAAAATCAAAAAAATAATTCGTTTTTTCAGTTTTATTTACAAAAAATCACTATTTAGTAAAAAAATTTAAGTAAATATGCATATAATAACTTGTCATTTGGTTTTATATTTGTTATTATTAGTGTAACATATTATATATTATTCAGATTGGTGGGGAGTATGTCTTACAATAAGGATTTCGTGATAACCTTTGTTCGTCACGCTGAGTCGCTCGGAAATGCAGGTGTTTCTTATGAGCATGAGTATCAGAAGGATGATCCGCCCTTGAGTCCCAAAGGACTTTTACAGGCTCAGCTTCTTGCAAAAAGCAGTATGACCGACACTGTTGATAAGCTTTATGCAAGCACTCTTATCAGAACGGTGCAGACTGCGTATCCTACAGCCGAAAAACTCGGAAAGAGGATAGTGCTTCTTCCCGAGCTTATGGAAGTAGGAACGAAAATTTCAGGTACGGAAATTTTCCGTCTTGAAAAAGATTATCCGCTGGCTGTGCCTTGCATAAATGAGCCGTCACCTGCAGGAGGAGCACTTCTTCTCGGTGATGAAAGCATCGCTGATAAGGCAGACAGAGCAAAACGGTGTATGGATTTCTTCTTCTGCGAAGCTCTGCAGGGTGAGCACCTTATGGTCGTTTCTCACGGCTCATATTTCGGATATCTTATCCGTGCCGCTTTAGGCATCTCACTTCCCGAATCCTTTTGCTGGCAGGTAGATAACTGTTGTATGACAAGGGTTATTTTCCGCAAAGATGAGCTTCCCAAGCTTTCATTTGCAAACTATACCGGTCATCTTGAAAGCATCCGTAATAATATGTAATTAAATAAAGGAGGACTAACCTATGGCAAAATGTCCCAAATGCGGTAAGAAGCTGCGTATATTTGATATAAGTCAGTTTTGCCCCGCTTGCGGCGTCAATATGCGCTTTTACAATTTTGAAGAAAACTTTTTAAGAGAAGCGAAGCTTTCGGAGCTTTCTCAGGCAGGTCTTAAGGTAAAGCTCAGAAATCTTAAGTATTCCTTTTCCGGCTCAAAATACATAACAGCAAAGCTTATTGTTATGCTTCTTCCCGTTTTGTCGCTTCTCATTCCGTCGGGCAGTATAGCTATTTCAATGCCCTTTGTATCAGTTGATTCCCATTTCGGGCTTCTTGGCATTATAAACATTGTAATGGGCGGTTCTCTTCAGTACATTCTTGAAATGTGCTCTTCTTCACTTGTCGGTGCAGGTTTTTCAGCACTTCGCAATGCACTTTTATGCTATGTTGTCGTTTTGCTTTGTGCCGTGTTCTGCTTACTTTTCTCACTTCTCGGCTTTATAAGCATTAAATATATGCAGAGAATAACAACGGTTATTGCCGGACTTGGCATTATTTCCTCCGTCACTTCTCTTGTAATGATAGGAATGTTTGATGAAGCTGTCAAAGATAGTATTATTCTTGACGGTAGCTTCGGCTTCGGACTTGTTGTTTCCGTATTAATGTTTGCTGCAGTATTTTATGTAAATCTTATGCTTTGGAAAAAGGGTATTCATCCGGTTTATGATGAGGGTGTGGAAGAAAGAGTAAGAATTTACAAGGAAGTTAAGGCAGGAAAAATCAATATTGACGATCTTCCTCAGCCCGTAGTTGAAACTGAAGCTACAAGAAAAATTGATGAAGA
Organism: uncultured Ruminococcus sp.; assembly: GCA_964440255.1. Lineage (GTDB taxonomy): Bacteria > Bacillota > Clostridia > Oscillospirales > Acutalibacteraceae > RUG806. The sequence continues at coordinate 46,884 of CAYTRD010000007.1, forward strand.
AATTGCAAAGGAAGAAGCTGTTTTCTTTGAGTCAATCAAAAATAAAAGTAAGGAGGAAGAATAAATGAAAGAGAAAAAGCTCGATAAACAAAAGCTCCTTACTACGGCAGTTACCGTAATTCTTGTGTTCTTCTTTATAGGCGGTTTCTGGATAGGTCTTGACAGAGTCCGTTCAATGGAAGGCACATTCCCGCCTAATGACATTAAAGAGGGAATTTCATCAGCCCCCGAAACTGCAAATGAAGCACAGCAGTATCTGAAATATGTGCTGAATTATGCCCTGAATTCTAACCCTGCTTTATCATATGATGCATATTTCTCCATTGATTCCGATTCTGTTGAAACAGACGGCTCCGATACCCTCAAGGCTTCGCTGTTGTTTGCACTTGACAGCTTTGAAGACCATATTTCAACTGTTGAGGAGAGTGAAGATATAGCTTCAAGCGTAAATTTCGGTGAAGACATATCTTCTCTTCTGAAATTGCCTTCATCTGTAATCCTGAGAGCTACAGATTTTAAGTGTTCTTATATTTATTATTCCTGTCCTTCCTGCGGAGAAACAAGCGATGAGCAGTTAGCTTCCTGTGAACCCTGCGGTTCAAACAGAGAGTATTTCAAGAAATACCGTGATGAATATGAAATTGAGCTTGTGGTTGAGCCGTTTATCGCACCCGGTACTGTAATAAATGACTTTGAAGAGACCTTTGCTTCCAGAAGCGGGGAGGAGATAGCTGCATTGACTTCCTCTGTTTTGAACGAGGTCGTTGAAATCAATAAAACAGATGTCAGCTATAATCAGTATAAAATAGTATTCAAGGTAAACAGACTTACCGATGAAATAACATCTCTTCGTTACATAAAGGAAATGACTGTTGCTGCCGATGCTTCATTTATCGGAAAATATGAAGCTGTCGGCGATACCTCAGTTTCATTCGATGTAACTGAAACATGCAGATATAACTTCACATGGCCGTCACTTTCTCTTAATGAAGAGGAGCTTGTGATCGAGCCTAAAAACAGTGATAATCTTCTTGCAACTCTTACCTGTGAAGATCCTCTTGATATGACGGTTATATGGACTTCATCCGATGAAAGCGTTGCAACCGTGGATGCAGAAGGCTATATATATGCAACGAAGAATACAGGTGAAACGGTCATTACAGCAACATTTGAATATCTCGGAAATACATATTCCGACAGTTGTACGGTATATGTAAGAGTTCCTGTTGAATCAATGAAAATGAACAAAAAATCCGTTGATATTTCCGTCGGTGAAACAGTATCTCTTAATGCAAAAGTATCACCCTCCGATGCTACCGTAAAAACCGTTAAATGGTATTCTGAGGATGAAAATGTTGCAACAGTTGACGAAAACGGTGTTGTAACGGCAAAAAATACAGGTGTGGTTATCATTTATGCTCTTTCCGATGACGGATACTACAGATCGACTTGTGAGGTGACGGTTGAATGAGTGAAAATAATAACAATGTAAAAAACTTTGTGCAGGGTGTTTTTAATGCAGAAGATAATTCTGCTGCAGCTCTTAAGGATGAACAGAGAATTCGCTACAGTAAGCTTGCCATAAAAATGTTCCATACGGGTGTTTTGTCTCCCAAGGAAATGTTTTTGCCCGCTATCGGTGAATTTGCAACCAAGCTTCTTAAGGGCGTTGATGTTTACAGAACCCTCTATTTTGTAAATGTTCTCAAGATAGATATGGTATATGTTACCGTTATCTTATCTCTTATCGGTATTTATGATATGCTCAATAACCCTCTTATGGGTGCAATCTATGACAGAACGCGTACCCGTTGGGGCAAGGCAAGACCTTACATAGTTTTCGGTGCAATTCCTTATTTTGCAAGTACATTCCTGTTATATTCAGGAGCACTCTTCCTCGGTGACACGGCAGGTGATGACCCGAGAAAGATAATATTTGTGTTTATTATGCTGTTTATACAGGAAACATTCTCAACTATTTATAATATTCCGAGAGGAAATCTTCTTTCTCTGCAGACTGCAAATCCTCAGGACAGAATCAATGTCGGTTTATTGCAGACTTATATCGGTGAAGCTGCTTCACAGACAGTTTATACGATTTTCCCGCCCCTTATGGAGCTTAACAACAAGGGTTATATAAATCTTCCCATGTCCGTTGTTTTCGCTGCTCTTGCAACTATTTCTTGTTCCGTCGGTGCTGTAGGTAATATCGCTATGGCAATAGGCTGTCAGGAAAGAATCGCACTTCAGCCCAAGCCTGCTCCTCTTACAAAGACTATGTTCTATGTGCTTAAGAATAAATACGCTCTTCGTAATTTTATCGCAAACTTTGCCACCTCCTGGTGGAGCAGCGGCGGTTATTCCTGGGATGTAGTTACTCAACAGGAAATCTTCGGCGGATCAATTCCTTCTTTCCTTGCATATCTTCCTTATAATGCAGTTGATATGCCCTCTGCCGCACTAATTCCTAAATTCAGAAAGCTCTTTAAGGATAATAACAGAAATGCATTTATTGCTCTTCGACTCTGGGATATTGTGACAGCCATAGGTATGCTTGTATTCGGTTTACCGTTTGTTGATAAAAAATGGGTTATGATAATCGTATATGCAGTATTCTACGGTCTTAACGGTATTAATAACGGTCCCGCAAATGTATTTGAATCAGAAGTTTCCAGAGAAATAAACGACTACACGGAATATATGACAGGTGAAAGACCCGACGGTACGATTAATATACTTACTGACCTTATTCAGAAGATAACCTCTCCCATTAATGCGTGGTTTACAATATACCTCTTCAAATGGTCGGGCTATGACCCCACAATAGATATGCTTCCGTGGTCACAGGGCAATAAGACTGTTTATCAGAAGGTATTCTTCCTGTTTGTCGGCATAAACCTTTTCCCGAGAATCATCAAGGTTATTCCTTACTTCTTCTATGACCTTGTAGGCGAGAAGAGAGAAAAGATGTATATTGCCCTTAATGAAAGAAGAGCACTTCTTGCTAAGGAACAGACTGTTAATGAAGATATTCTTGAAATGATAGAAAATCTTGAAGATACTGTTGAGGTTGAATAAATGGAACAATTTGTAAAAGATCAGATCACGTCTGGTCTTAAGCATCTGCCAAAAAATCTTCTAAAGTCGTATTTTATAAAAAAGTCTTCCGAAGAAACCAAAGCAATAAGAGAAAGGCTCGGATTCATAAAAGGCGTCTGCCATCCTACTGAAAACTTTGAACAGATAAAGGGTGCTAATATAGAATGGATAAGAATTGATATTCCGTTTCCGTTTGAACAAGACGGTTCCGTTTCAAGCTCTTATGTGAACTTTAAGGCAAAATGCAGAAGATTTCAGGAAAACGGCATAAAGGTTATGGCTGTAACGCCATATCCTAATGATTATATTAATTTCGGTGCTGATATAAGAACCGATGAGGGAACCCAAAGGATAAAGGAAATCGGAAAATTTCTCATAACCGATATGAAAGCTTGTGTATCGGGTTTTCAGATTACAAATGAAATGGGTATACCGCGTTTTACCATTCCTCTAACCCTTGAGGAGGCCGCAAAATTCATCGCTGTTAATCTCGAAGTAATGTATCCGCTCAAGGAACACGTCATTATCGGATATAACAGTGCGGGTCCTGAGGCAGGGCTTCACGAAATGCTGTTGCCGTATATGAGGTTCTGTGACTATGTAGGTGTGGATATCTATATGGGATGCTTCTTCAATATGCCGGGCTTCATATGGATATTTGAAGCACTTTGCAGATACCTGTGGGCTATGACCGGCAAGCCTGTTCTTGTTCAGGAATTCGGATATCTTAGCGGCGGAGCACCGAAGACTAAGGCTGAAAAAAAGGAAAAGCTTCAACGGTTTGGTGCCGGAAGTGAGAAAGAAGCACAGAAAAATATCGTTCAGTTTGTTGAAAATATGCCAAAGCATTTTTCTGAGCATATAAAATATGTCTGTGAAAATGATCCATCAAGATATTTCAGCTTCCTGTTCAGAAGTGATATGGTAAATCATTTCTACTGTGAGCTTCCGCGTCTTACAAAGATTCCCGGTTATCCTCACACTCCCGAGGGGCAGGCAAAGTTCTTTACAGATTGTATTGAGCGTCTTTATAGTCTTGATTTTATCTGCGGATGCAACATCTATTGTTATAAAGACCCTGATAAGTGCTATTACTGCGGTCAGGAGGATTGTCCCACGGAAACAAGGTGGGGACTTGTGGATTCTGAAGAACGACCCAAGCCCTCATATAAGGCTGTCAGAGATGTATTCGGCAGAATCAGATGGCTTGATGCCGTAGACAAAAAATAAAGTTTTGCGTAAGCGAAAACTTCGCTTACGCTTTTTTTGAGGAGGTAAACCTATGAGCAATACACTGTTTGATGCAGTATTAAAAGAAACTGATCCTATGTATGATGCCGCCGTTATAACCGATGACGGTATTGAATACTGGCATAATGAAAACTGTAATTTTGCAAATAACGGTCATTCCGTGACTAAATTCTTTATTTCCTCCGCTGTGGGAATTCTCGTGACGGAAGGTAAATTAAAAGTTTCGGATAAAGTAACAGACTTCTTTACAAAAGACGAAATTGGTGATAATATAGATAAAGGTTGGTATGATGTAACCGTAGAACACGCTCTTCAGCATAAAACGGGAATGCTTCATATTCCTTACGGTGTAGACGAGGATGAGCATGTTGCTCTTATCGGAGAAGATTATTTGAAATATGTTTTTTCAATAAGAATAGATGCGAAGCCGGGTACTGAGTATAAATATACAGATGCTGACTATTATCTTTTAGGCAGGATAATCGCGAAGGCTTCCGGGATGACAGCATATGAATTTATCCGTGAAAGAATAGCAAAGCCGTTGAGCTTCAGGCAATGGGGAATGCTTCTTTGTCCTATGGGGCACACCATCGGCGGCGGAGGGCTTTATACAAGAAGCGATGATAATGCAAAGCTCGGTTTTTTATGGGCAAATGAAGGAAAAAACGGCGATGAAGAAATAATTTCCTACGATTATATAAATGCCGCTATGAAAAACGATTATGCTTCCACCTCGTTCAGGGGTACTGATATTTATCTAAAAACAGGAGCAAAGGGTCAGTGCGTGGCTTATTCGTTAAAAAGGAAAGCTGCTGCCGCCTGGCACGGCTATTCACACAGCGACGGAAATGCAAGGAATGACAGATTGCTTCTTGCATTTTCAAGGTATCTTGATGAAAAATTCGGTGAATTAAAGGAGTAATGATTATGAGATTCGGTGTTTGCTGCGGAATTGATAATGAAGAAAATGTTAAAATCGCTGCTGAAAGCGGTTTTGATTACATAGAATGTGGCTTTCAGATGTTTGCAAATGCAACGGAAGAACAGCTTCTCGAGTGGGAAGAAAGAGAAAAGAAATACGGTATTCTGTGTGAATCAACTAACTGTTTTCTTCCTAATTCTCTTCCCGTTACGGGTGAAAATGTTGATTATGATGCACTTCGAGAATTTGTAGCAAGAGGTATGAAAAATGCCTCAAGAATGGGTGTAAAGGCAGTTGTTTTCGGCTCATCCGGTGCGAGAAGTATTCCCGAGGGTTTTCCCTATGCAAAGGCTGTTTATCAGATGGGATATTTTCTTCGTGAAATTGCTTCACCTGAAGCTGAAAAATACGGAATTACCGTTGTTACCGAACCCTTACAGAAAGCGGAAACCAATATGATAAATACCGTAAAAGAGGGTGTTATGCTCGCAGTTCTTGCAGGTAAAGATAACATCAGAGGTCTTGCCGATCTTTTCCATATGGAGCAGTGCGGTGATACGGTTGATGACCTTCGTTTGCTTAAAGGGTCAATTTTTCACGCTCATATCTCAAATCCTGTAGGAGTAGCGGGTAAAAAGCGTATTTATCCGGCTTCACCCGATGAATTTGATTACAGATCCTTTATTGATGCACTCGAAGAGGGCGGCTGCGAAAGAATTTCAATTGAAGCAAACTACTTCGATTTCAGTATAGATGCACCTAAAGCCATTAAGGTATTGAGAAATTTATGTTAACAAGAAAACGGCTTCGCCGTACGCCTTCGGCGACCGTTTTCGAATAGTCCATCTCCGAGGAAAGCTTGCTTTCCGTTCGGAGGGACATATAATCTTTTTACATTATAGGAAGGAATTTCCTATAATGTAAAAAAGCGGCAGTTAGACGGGTGCTCATAAGACAGTAATTCTAAAAAATTACTATTTTACGGCATCTGTCTGACAGGGTTGG
>CAYTRD010000008.1:0-49288 GCA_964440255.1 uncultured Ruminococcus sp.
CCTCCTGTTATTTGGTAATTTCATTTTACCTTATAACAAGAGGTTAGTCGAATGTGTGGAATATTAAATTGTTTTTAGTACGGATACTTGATAGACAGAAAAAATCCGAACGCCTCACCTATAAGATGAGGGTTCGGATTTCTTTCAGATGGTCGGAGTGACGGGATTCGAACCCACGACCTCTTGGTCCCGAACCAAGCGCACTACCAAACTGTGCCACACCCCGATAATATTTTTTTGAAGCTTCATAATTATATCAAATCTTTTTTTGTATGTCAATGATTTTGTTTCGGATATGGCAGAATTAACGGAAGAATTGCAATACCGGTATAAAAAAATGAGATAATTCTTGCACGGTGTATTATGTTGTGGTAAAATTTTAATATTAAATCGGAAAAATCTATTTTGTTCGGGGTGTGTTGATATGTATCGTCATTTTCTTTGTATGAATGTTTCTGAAAGCTTCGGAGTGCCTATGGATGAGCAGATAAAAATGCTTAAAAAAACAGGTTTTGAGGCGTTTTTTACTCTTTGGCAGAGGGATTATCCCATTGCTGAGTGGACTGCTCTTGCAAAGGAGCTCGGAATGATTTATCAGTCGCTTCACGCTCCTTTCGGCGGTGTAGCCGATATCTGGCATGATGACGGCGAGAAAGCAGACGCTGCGATGACAGATATTATTGATTGTATACACTCAGCAAGCGAAAATGGGATCGGTCTTGTTGTTTCTCATTGTTATATCGGTTTTGACGGCAGGGTGGAAATAACCGAAAAAGGACTTGAACGCTACAAAAAACTGGTTGATGAAGCCGAAAAATGCGGTGTTTGTATTGCCTTTGAAAATACAGAGGGGGAGGAGTATCTTGCCGCACTTATGAAAGAATTCGGTGACAGGAAAAACATCGGCTTCTGCCTTGATACAGGTCACGAAATGTGCTACAACTTTTCAAAAGATCTGCTCGCTTTATGGGGCGATAAGCTGATTGCTACACATATCAACGATAATCTCGGAATCAAGGATTACGGCGGTAAAATTTTCTGGCACGATGATCTGCACCTTTTGCCCTTTGACGGCATATGTGATTGGGACGGTCTTGCCAAAAGACTTAAAGCTTGTGATTACAAGGGAATACTTACATTCGAGCTTAATAAATCCTCAAAGCCCAACCGTCACGAAAATGACAGGTATGAAAGAATGAGTCTGCAGGAATATTTTACGGAAGCATATATAAGAGCCTGCAGATTTGCTTCAAAACTATAGTTTTTATACAATTCAGAAAAATCTGTAGGTTGATAATTAATGAACAATGTGTTAAGATTTTATTAATAAGCTTGTTAAAGGAAGTGAAAAAATGATTCTTGAAGATCTCACTATGCTTCGTAATCTTAAGCATATGGTAGATTATGCCGCTGAAAACTTTTCTGACAGGGATTTTATTCAATATAAGGTTGCCGGGGGGATTGAAGCGAAAACATATGAGCAATTCAAAAAAGACTGTGATGCGTTCAGCCGTATGCTTGAAGAAAAGGGATTTTCAGGTGCACATATTGCGGTTATCGGTTCTACAAGCTATAACTGGATAGTTTCATATTTCGGAGCTGCGGCGACAGAAAGCGTTGTAGTTCCTCTTGCTACGGCAGAAACTGTTGATATGAACTGCCGTCTTATGGAATATGCCGATGTGGATGTGCTTGTTTTTGATGAAAAAAGTAAGCCCTTATATGAAGCCGCTAAAGAAAAGCTTCACGGTATAAAGCTTTTTATTTCTGCAACAGATTCTTCCGATAATGATGATGTTCTCAATTTCAGCGATATTCTGAAAAATTATGAGGGCATATACGATAAAGAACCGGATTCCGAAAAGACCTGTGCTATTTTATTCACGTCGGGTACTACAGGCTTTCCCAAGGGTGTTATGCTTTCTCACAAAAATCTTGTTTACAGTGCAACAAGTGTTCATGTGGCTTGCCCTACAACAAAAATGTTTTGCTGTCTTCCCATACATCATGGTTTTTGCTTTACTGCCAATATTACCAAAAGTATATGCAGAGGCAAAACCGTTTGCGTAAACGATAATCTTGCAAATCTTGTGCCCGACCTTCGTCTTTTCAAGCCTGACAGCATTGTTGCTGTTCCTCAGATCGTTAAAAAGCTTATGGGCGGTGCTATAAGATATGCATCATCAAAGCCCGATATGAGTGAAAACGATGCAGTTCAGGAATTTTTGGGCGGAAATATTATAGATGTTATTTCGGGCGGTGCCCCTCTTGATGCTGCTGCAAATGAAAGATTCAACGCAACGGGTATTCTCGTTCTTAACGGCTACGGAATGACGGAATGTTCTCCGATTATTTCAAATAATGCAGTAGGCAACTTCCGACACGGCTCTGCAGGAAAGCCGATTCCCTGTATGGATGTGAAAATCGTAGACGGAGAAATACTTGTAAAAGGTCCCGGTGTTATGCAGGGATATTATAAAAATCCTGAAGCTACAAAAGAGGTCTTTACGGAAGACGGATATCTTCATACAGGCGATTTGGGACATTTTGACGAAGACGGCTTCCTTTATATAACAGGCAGATGTAAAAATCTCATTCTTCTTGATAACGGTGAAAATGTTTCTGCTGAAATGCTTGAGGATAAATTTTCATTTGAGCCAATTGTTCAGGAGGTTGTATGCTTCGGTGAGGGCGGTGCAATATACGCTGAAATATATCCGAATAAAGAATATATCGCAGAAAACGGCATAAGCGACATTGACGGAGCAATGATAGAAATGCTTATGCGTGTAAACTCAACTCTTGCAAGCTTTCAGAGGGTGTCGGCATATATTTTAAGAGATATTCCCTTTGAAAGAACTGCTTCTTCAAAGATAAAAAGAGGAGCACACGGTGCGGTTAAGAAGCCCGACCCCGTTTTGCCGTCAAATGCCGAGGAACAGAGGGTTTTTGATACGGTAAAAGAGCTTCTCGGTATTAATACACTAAGTATGACGGATAATTTCTTTGCCGTGGGCGGCGATTCCTTGAATGCAGTTGAGCTTGCGGTTTCTCTTAATATCAAGCCGCAGACTGTATATGATAATCCGTTTTTATACGCCCTTGCAAATAAGCTTTCGAAGACTTCTGAAACGGAAGCTGACGGAATAATCAATATCAATGAGCTTATTCTCGAAACAGAGGGTGGGGAAGTCGTCGGTAAGAAGTTTGAAACTGCACTTTTAACGGGTGCCACAGGTTTTCTCGGAATTCATATATTAAAGGAGCTTATTTCAGAAGGTCTTAAGGTGTATTGTCTTGTAAGAAGCGAAAAGAAGCTTCACAAACAGATTGAATATTATTTCGGAAGTCTTGATCTTACTGATGTTAAGGTAGTTTCGGGCAATATTGAAGCCGACCGTCTCGGGCTTTCAAGGGATGACTATGAGCGTCTTGCAAAAGAGGTGGATGTGGTATATCATGTTGCCGCAAATGTTCACCATGCAGGCGATTATTCCGACCTTAAGCGAACAAATGTTGACGGAACAAGAAATGTGATAGAATTCTGTCTTAAGGCAGATGCAGTTATGCAGCATACATCAACCGTAAGCCTTCACGGTGCTGCAACTGTCCGACAGTCATATAAAAATGCTGAATTTCATGAGCATATTCTGAATATCGGTCAGCATTACTGTGATAATGTTTATATTCACAGCAAATACCGTGCAGAAGAAGCTGTAATTGAGGCAAGAAAAAGAGGACTCAAGTCCAATATCTACCGTATCGGTAATCTTACATGGAGAGCTTCGGACGGTAAATTTCAGAGTAATTCCTCGGATAACGGCTTTTTGCACCGTCTTCACGCGATGCTCAAGCTTGGTATCTATCACGAAAATATGGATAAATATCCTATGGACCTGACGCCTGTTGACGAGTGTGCCGATGCATTTGTGAAGCTTTCTCTTCTTCAGCATACAAACGAGATATATCATATGTTCAATCATAAGTATCTTGATTCCCGTGATATGTTTAAGTATCTCGGTGTGCCGTACAGACACACTTCAACAAACGAAATGATTGAAACAGCATTCGCCAACACCTCCGACAGGGATATACATGTATATCTTTTTTATATGATAATCTCGGGCCGTTCGCAGAATGTTCCCATGCATAATGAGTTTACCTTGTCGAGGCTTAATGGTACAGGCTTCAAGTGGAGTGAACCCGACGAAAAATATCTTAAAGTTTCCTCTGACGGGGGCAAGGGGCTTTGTCTTGATTTTGAGCCGGTCGAAATAAAGCCGATGAGAAAAACGGGCGGTGTTCTCAACCCTATTCAGAAGCTTACCTTAGGTGTGCTTAAAAACGCATATCCTACCGACAGCAAACTTATATGCGGCGTGGGAAGGGTGGCAGAGCTCAAAAAAGAGCTTGACCTTACGGGAGTTAAAAAGCCTCTTGTCATAACGCTTCAAAATGCTCACAGCTTCAAGGGTATAGATGCTTTTCTTAAGTCGTTCCAAGAAAAGCCGGTAATTTTTGATTCCATTTCAGGTGAACCCACCGTAAAAAACACCGATGATGCACTCGCTTTATATTTTGAAAACGGTTGTGACTCGGTTGTAGGTATCGGCGGAGGCTCGGTGCTTGATACGGCAAAAATTGTAGCATTGAGAGCAAATAATAAAGACAGGGTAATTGATGATATATGTAAGCTTGAATGTGATGCAAATATGAGTGTTCCTTTGTATCTTGCTCCCACAACAGCAGGTACAGGTTCTGAAGCAACCTTCTTTGCTGTTGTTACTGAAGAAGAGGAAAACAAAAAGCGTCCCTTTGTAAGCGATAAATATCTTCCCGTTGCTGTGGTGCTTGACCCTGAGCTTACACTTACCGTACCGAAAATGAGCACGGCATATACGGGAATTGATGCCCTTTCTCACGCAATTGAAAGCTATATAAGTCTTTTCGCTTCATCGTTTCCCGAAGATATGAACAAAGCGTTTGATGTGTGTAAGGAGATTTTTTCAAATCTTGAAAAGGCTTGCTGTAATCTGTCCGATATAAATTACCGTAAGCGTTTGCAGAATGCCGCATACAATGCAGGGCTTGCATTCAGAAGGATCGGAACGGGATATATTCACGCAATCGGACACAGACTCGGTGAATTCTGCCACATTCCTCACGGTCTTGCAATTGCAGTATGTATAGCTCCCGTGCTTAAAGCATATCTTCCTTACGGTGCAGACAGACTTTCTGAGCTTGCCGTTTACTGCGGTATAGGTTCAGCTTGCAACACCGATGAGGAAAATGCCTGTGCTTTTATTGAAGCTGCAGAAAAGCTCATAGGAAATCTCGGAATATCCTCTGCAGATATCAGCTTCAATAAAGAAGACCTTGATGAAATCACAAGAAGAGCTCAGGAAGAGGCAAAGATAGTAGGCTCACCGAGACCCTTCAGCGACGATGAGCTGAAAAATATAATTCTTTCAATTTTTTCATAAGCTATAAATTTTAATACAACAAAAATCGAAGCTGAAGCAGGTAATTTCTGCTTCGGCTCGGATTTATTTTCTGTTTCATCAGGATGATTATAAACTATTTATGAATTTAATACAGGCTTTTTCGCTGTGCAGATTGACAATTAAATATTTTTAATATAATATTTAAATAACAATTTTCAGGGAGAGAAAAAATGAAAAAGGACAGAATAAAGAAGGCACGGCAACAAGCACATATAATAAAAAACACAGCCTTTATGCTCGGCTGTGCTTTTAAGTGTGCTCCCTTGTCGTTGATTGTAATTTATATAGCATACATAGTTGAAAATGTCTATTATTCCGTGGTCATCAATGTTATTTTTCTTGAAACTGCATTGTCCATTGTTGAGGGGAACGGCACATTCAGGGAGTTTGTTTTCCGGATGTGTGTAATTGTTGCGGGAAAACTGCTTGTTGACCTTCTCGGGTATATAGATTTTTATACTGTAAGAACAAAATTCGAGATAAAATGTGAAAGCTACATAAATTCGCTGATATTCAAAAAAGCACAGGAGGTTGAGCTTGGTTGCTACGAAGACCCTGATTTCTTCGATAAATACAACCGTGCCACATGGGTCGTTGATAAAGGCGGTTTCAAGAGGATAATTGAGGGCTCAGCATGGACAATAGGTTCTTTTTTAAGTATTGTTTCTCTGGTTTCCTATCTTGTTTCCATTGATCCGTTCCTTTTAGTGTTCATAGTCTGCCCGCTTATCGTTATTGCGTTCAGAACTGTAAAAAATAATGTGGAGCTTGAAAAAGAAAAGGAAATGACACCCTTTGAAAGACAGAAGGACTATGTCAGAAGAACCATACTTTTGAAGGATTTTGCAAAGGAAATCAAGACCACAAATATTTTTGCCGTTATTGATAAGAGATTCAGAAGTGCCATACAAAAGAATATTGATGTTATAAAAAAATACGGTTGGAGAATTGCACTTCTTGAATGTGTTTCCGATTATTTTGCAGAAATAATTCCCGTAACGGGAGGTTTAATTTACGGCTGTTACAGATTGATTGTCGCTCAGAATCTTCCCGTCTCGGAATTTTCGGTGCTTATATCTGCAATTACCACCTGCAGAAACAAGCTTAATCACCTTGCACATTATTTTGCAATGCAGCAAAAGCATTGCTTGTGGGTGCAGAATTTGAGGGAATTTCTCGAATATGTGCCAAAAATTCAGGACGGAGAAATCTCACCCGAGGATTTTCGGAGCCTTGAATTTAAGAATGTATCCTTCAGATATAAGAAGGACGGAGATTATATTCTTAAAAATGTTTCCTTTAAGATAGAAAAAGGGCAGACTGTTGCAATTGTAGGTCATAACGGTGCAGGAAAGACAACACTTTCAAAGCTTCTGATGCGTCTTTATGATGTAACTGAGGGCGAAATTCTTTATAACGGAAGAAATATAAAGGAATATAAGCTTTCTCAGTACAGAGAGAAATTCGCAAGTGTTTTTCAGGATTACCGTGTATTTGCTATGACTGTTGCCGAAAATGTTCTTATAGAGGAAGTAAGCGACGAAAACAAAGAAACAGCCTTGAATGCGTTGAAAATGGCAGGTGTTTCCGAAAAAATAGAGAATCTTCCGAATAAAGAGGCTTCAATTCTTACAAAGGAATTTGATTCCGAGGGTGTGCTTTTGTCCGGTGGTGAAACACAGAAGGTAACAATTGCCCGTCTGTTTGCAAAGGATTTTGATATTGCTGTTCTTGATGAGCCTTCATCTGCATTAGACCCTGTTGCGGAAAGCAAAATGTATGACGCACTTTCAGAGGGAACTAAAGGAAAAACCGTTTTATATATTTCTCACCGTCTTTCAAGTGCCACACGCTCGGATAACATTCTTGTGTTCAGCGGAGGAGTTATAGCGGAGCAGGGAACTCATGAGGAGCTTATGGAAAAAGGCGGAGAATACAGCGAGATGTTTACGCTTCAGGCATCGGGATATAAAGAGGAGGTGGCTGAAGATGAAGAATAAGAATAAAAACAAAATAAAAGAACGCTCAAATGCCTTAAAAAACTATATTTATATGCTGAAATTTATCGGAAAGCACACTCCGTTTATGCTTTTCGGATATATCTTTTTCGATGTGCTTGCAAATCTTCCGTGGACTCTTTCAAATGTTGTGCTTCTGAAGTATATAATTGATGTTGTGACCGAAGGCAACGACTATCAGCGTATTTTATATGTGCTCGTATTTTTTGTTGCCTTTGTTATAATAACCAATCTTTTCACAACTCTGTTTTACGAAGTATCGCTTCCCAAACAAAAGGAAAAGCTTTATTTTGCAATTTATAAAACCATTTACGAAAAAGCTGCTAAAATGGATTATGAGGCATATGATAATCCCGAATTTTATAACGATCTTGTTCTTGCGATGAATTCGATGAATGAAAGGGCATACGCTGTTCTTTCCAATGCACAGGATATTATCTCAAATATTATAGGTGTGCTGACAATAGGAACGGTTATAGTGACAATAGACCCCATGTGCCTTATTTTTGTATTCTTATGTGTTGCAATAATGACACCCATAGGAAGAATTATTGCAAAGGTCAATGTGGAAAGAACGGAAGCTATGACACCCCTTGACAGAAAGAATCTTTATTTCAGCCGTGTCTTCTATTTGCAGGACTATGCAAAGGAATTAAGACTTTCACGGGCAGGTGAAATGATAGAAAGAAGATATAACAAAAATATCTTTGACCGATTACAAACCATTTCACCGTATCTCCGTAAGCAATGGCAGTTATATTTCTGTCAGGAATCACTTCCCATGACGCTGCTTATCTACCTCGGAATAACCCTTTATATGGGATATAAGGCTATTGTCACAAAAGAAGTGGGAATGGGTGATTTTGCAGCTACGTTTAACGGTGCGGCATCAATAAGCAACAGCGTTTTTGCTATTACAAGCTGGTTTGCAATAGAATTTCGCGAAAACGGACTTTATATTGAAAAATTTAAGCGTTTCATGAATGCCAAGGAAAAAATAGTTAACGGTACGGACAGCACGGTGTATAAAAAGCCGGTTACGATAAGGTTTGAAAATGTTTCCTTCAAATATCCCGGTACGGAAAAATATGTGCTTAAAAACATAAACCTTGAAATTTCACCCTATAAAAAAATTGCTCTTGTCGGCTACAACGGAGCAGGAAAAACTACTCTCACCAATCTTTTGTTGCGTCTTTATGATGTGACGGACGGGAAGATCACCATTGACGGAAAAGATATAAGAGAATGGGATATAAAGTCTTATCACGAAAATTTTGCTGCAGTTTTTCAGGATTTTTCACTTTTCGGTGCAACGCTCGGTGAAAATGTTTCAATGAATGATTCTCCCGACAAGGAAAAGGTTAAAAAGGCACTTAAAACCTCAAGCTTTGAAAAGGAGCTTCCCGAGGATACGGACAGTATACTGCTTCGTGAATTTGACGATGACGGAGTTTCTCTTTCCGGCGGTGAGGCACAGAAAATTGCAATCGCAAGAACATTCTATAAGGATTGTGTTTTTGCTATTCTTGATGAGCCCAGTGCAAACCTTGACCCCGTTGCCGAGTACACGCTTAATCAGGCTATGTCAAAGGCTGCTGACGATAAGACTGTTATCTTTATTTCTCACAGACTCTCAACTACTGTTATGGCAGACGAAATTTATATGCTTGAAAACGGTGAAATTATAGAACATGGCTCTCACGATGAGCTGATGGAGCTTGACGGAAAATATGCATATATGTTCCGTTTGCAGGCAGAAAAATACAGTGAACAGCAAAATTGATGTTGATTTAGAGAAAGTTTTATAATATAATATTAATGTAAATTAATTCTAAGCTATGAAAGGAGAGTTTATATGAAAAAGCTATTAAGCCTTGCTCTTGTGCTTGTTGTAATCGTGTCTGCCTTTGCGGCATGCGGAACACCCATCGAGGAAAAAATCGCAGGTAAATGGACATACAATGAAACTGTTCTCGGTATCGTTACCGAAAGAACATATGTGTTTAATGCAGACGGCACGGGAACAGCTCCCGGAGAGATCACAGGCGATCTTATTCCTCTTGAAATGAAATGGTCTGTTTATGAGGAACAGCTTTCAATTGAAAAGCCTTTAGGTGCAGATCCCATTTCTTATAAGTTTGAGCTTAAGGGTGATACTCTTACTCTTACTCGTACAGACGGAACAGTTATAACAATGACCAGAGCTACTGCCGCTCAATAAAAAATGACATAAAGATAGAGGCTGTATCAAACATCGCAAGCAGATGTTTGATACAGCCTCTCTTACTTGATTTTCAGTTTTTTTGAATGTCTAATGATTTACGTTGTTGTGTTTGTTAAAGCAATAAATTTGGACTCTACAATTCATAGAGTGACAATGTATTAAAATCATGTTAAAATAGTGACGGAAAGTGCAGGTGGGTAATAAAAATGTCTATAGTGTCACGAAATATTGTAATGTTGCGAAAAACAAACAATATGACACAAGAAGCACTTGCTGAAGCAATGCATGTGTCATTTAAAACCATATCAAGCTGGGAAAAAGGAAGAACTCATCCAAATATAGAAAATCTTAAGGATTTGGCTGAAATATTCAACATTAATATAAATGATATTATATATGACAATAAAAAAGTAAAATCTATTGACAAAGATATTTTTATACAAAAAATTATTGCATACGAGGAAATGTTTTTCAGAATTTCAAAAGCCATTTTGGATTCAGATGAATTGAGCTGTGTGGTTATAAAAAAAACAGTGTGCGAAGCGTACCAAAAGACAAATGAATTGGTTGATGAAGAAGATTTTGTTGTTTGGTTTATAAAAATTTTGATCAATGAGTGCAGAAAAGAGTTAAGTAAGAAAAACTTAAAGCAAACAGGGTTAAAGAATACTAATGAAGAAAAATTGAATTTTTTTTCTCTTTCAGAATCTCTCGAAGCTAAAATTGTGGCAGAACTCTATTATATTGAAAAATTTTCTGTTGATATGATAGCTGAGATTACCGATTTGGCTGTTTCTGATATTAGCGATAAAATTAAAGTATTGAAAGGTTTTTTTGATTAATATGAATATGAAAGATGCTTATTTTACTATGCCTGAAGAATTCCATGAGGCTATAAAAAATGCTTTATATAAAAAAACATATACAAAATATTGGGTAAGTGGTGTCATTATATGTTGCTGTTTTATGATTCTCTTTTTTTATAATAATCATAATCATTCAAACACTGTTTTTGAACAAACAACTTTTTTTAGCGAGAATGAGCAACAAGAGTCCTCTAATATTCCAGCAATTGGTTTTTCTCTCGATTTAACTGTGTATTATGAAAGTGACGAAGAAATGTATGAAAATTCAGATTTGGTGGTTTCAGGCAAAATAATTAAGAATGAGTCATTTTTATCCTCTGGTACAGTATTTACAAGCAATCAATTAAAAATTGAAAAAATCTATAAAGGTGATGTTTCGATTGAGGATGTTCAAGTTATAGAATGGGGGGGATATTTAAGCGAAAAAGAAGCGATTGAATTTATAAACAAAGAAGGATTTAATAGTTATCCGAATGGACTATTAGTTAATTATGGTGGATATGTTATTAGCTCACCGGGAGACGAAATTATTATATTTTTGACAAAGTGCGAAGACGATATGATTACAGACATATTGGGCAAAAGAAGTGATTTGTACTATGTTGCCGGAGCAATTCAGGGTAAATTTGTTTTGGAAAATGATTATTATGTTTCGTATTCTTCTAATAACGCAAGTACAAGAGAGAAATATACGATAAAAGAATTCGATACTTTAATTGAGCAGAATGTTGAGAAATAATCTGTACGGTTCACTAATATCATAGTTGCTTTATATTGAAAAATGAAGCTGTATCAACTCGTGTTGCTTCGTGATGAGTTGATACAGCTTTTTTGCTATATTTAATTAAACACTTTTTGCAATTTCAACTGCTTCCTTGCATTTTTCCGCAATTTCTTCGGGAGAGCCTTTCATCATCCAGCTTCCGCCGACTGCAAAAATCTTTTCCCATTTGAGATATTCTGCAAGATTTACATCTGAAATACCGCCTGTGGGAAGGAAGGTTACCTGCGGGAATGCTGCTGCAAGAGCTTTCATAGTGGGAAGTCCGCCGTAATTTGAGCAGGGGAAGAACTTGATTATCTTACAGCCGTAAGAGATAGCTGTCATAACCTCTGTGGGAGTTACGCATCCGCCGAGATAGGGGATTTCCTTTTCGTTGCAGTATGAAGCTACTTCTTCTGAAAAGCCGGGGGATACGATAAATTTTGCACCAAGGTCAATTGCCTCTTTTGCCTGTTCCTTGTTGATAACCGTACCTGCACCTACAAGCATTTCGGGGAATTCTTCAACAGCAATCTTGATTGCATCGCCGGCACATGCTGTTCTGTAGGTGATTTCTGCAATGGGAAGACCGCCCTTTACCATTGCTTCAAGCTTGGGACGTACTTCTTCAATTGTGTTGAAAACAACAACGGGGACTACCTTATACTGTCTTATAAATTCATTAGTTGTCATAATATTACCTCTTATTATACACCGCTGTAGGCGTTGAAGCCGCCGTCAACGGGAATACAGATACCTGTTATAAATCCGCTTGCACCCTCATCACTGAGGAAAAGAAGTGCACCGATAAGCTCACTTACATCGCCGAAACGGTTCATGGGAGTGCCTGCAAGAATCTTCTTTGTTCTTGGGGTGGGATTGCCGTCCTTATCAAAGAGAAGTCCTCTGTTCTGATTGCCTACGAAGAAGCCGGGAGCAATAGCGTTGCAACGGATTCCCATAGGAGCAAAGTGAACTGCAAGCCACTCTGTAAAGTTTGAAATACCTGCTTTTGCTGCGGAATATGCGGGAATCTTTGTAAGAGGATGATATGCGTTCATAGAGGAAATATTGATGATATTACCGCCTGTTTCAAGCATATCCTTTGCAAATACCTGAGTTACAAGGAAAGCAGATGTGATATTAAGGTCAAATACGAACTTAAGACCTGCTTCGTCAAGGTCGAAGAATGTCTTTACATCTTCACCGATATCGGGTGTCATATATTCGTTATCTGTTGTTGCCTTGGGATTGTTTCCGCCTGCACCGTTGATAAGGAAATTGACCTTACCGAATTTTTCATTTATAAGCTCTTTGGCTGCGATTATAGAATCCTTTGAAAGTGCGTTTGTTTCAATAGCAAGTGCATTTTCTCCGATTCTGTCTGCAACAGCCTTTGCTGCTTCATAGTTTATGTCAAGAAGAGCAACCTTTGCTCCGCAAAGAGCCATAGCTTCTGCAAACTGACTGATAATAGCACCGCCGGCACCGGTAAGGGCTACAACCTTATCAGATAAATCAACATTAAAGGGAAGTTTCATTTTTATTTTGCTCCTTTTTCAATAGCTTCAAAAAGTCCGTTTATGTAACAAGCACCGAGAGCTCTGTCGAAAAGTCCGTAGCCGGGCTTTCCGGATTCGCCCCAGATGTTTCTGCCGTGGTCGGGACGCACATATTCAGTAAACCCGCCTTCAACAAGAGCCTTTACGATACCGTATATATCAAGGCTTCCTGCCTCTGTAAGGTGTGCTGTTTCTCTGAAATCAAGCTCATTTGAATATGCTATATTTCTGATGTGTGCGAAATGTATCTTGTTTCTCTTTGAATACTCATAAGCCATTTCAATAAGATCATTGTTTCTGCCGGCACCGAGAGAGCCTGTGCAGAAGGTGATACCGTTTGTGTCATCGGGAACAGCATTGAAAAGTCTTTCGTAATCCTCCTTGCAGGAAATAATTCTCGGAAGTCCGAAAACATCCCATGGCGGATCGTCCGGATGAATTGCCATATTCATTCCTACCTCGTTGCATACGGGGATAATCTTTTTAAGGAAATAAACGAGATTGTCGAAAAGCTGTTCGTGAGACATATCCTTGTAGCTTTCAAGAAGAGCGTTAAGCTCATCTGCAGTATAGCTTTCGTCCCAACCGGGAAGAGAAAGATTCTTGGGGTCAAGGCTCATTATCTCTTCGTGATTATATGAAAGGCTGTTTGAGCCGTCATCGGCTTGAGTCTTAAGATTTGTTCTTAACCAGTCAAAAACGGGCATAAAGTTGTAGCAGATACATTTAACGCCCACTTCTGCCAGTCTTCTGATATTCTCGCAGTAGTTTTCGATATAGATATCTCTGTTTCCTCTGCCGAGCTTGATGTCCTCATGAACGGGAACAGACTCAATAACTTCCATTTCAAGCCCTGCTTCGTCGCACTGCTTTTTAAGAGCAGCTATTGTTTCTCTGCTCCATACATTTCCCACGGGAGTGTCATAAACTGCAGTTACAACACCCGTCATACCGGGGATCTGCTTAATCTTTTCAAGTGAGATACTGTCCGATGGACCGTACCAGCGAAAAGTCATTTTCATTTACATCTTCTCCTTATCTGTTAACTCTGGCACTGCCGCCCTTAACTATATTTTCAACTTCCTTGAGAACTGCCGTTGATGTATCACCGGGAGTGGTCATGGCAAGTGCACCGTGTGCGATACCGTAGTTTACTGCAATCTTTGCATCGTCATATGTCATAAGACCGTAAATAAGACCCGAAGCAAAGGAATCACCGCCACCGACTCTGTCATAAATTTCAAGTGCGGGAAGCTCCATACCCTTGAAAACCTCACCGTTTGAATAAACCATAGCACTCCAATCGTTTATTGAAGCTGAACGGACTGTGCGGAGAGTGGTTGCAATAACCTTGAAGTTGGGATAAACCTTTGTAACCTCACCGAGCATCTTCTTGTAGCCGTCAATGTTGAGTTCCTTGAGATTTTCGTCGTTGCCCTCAATTTCAAAGCCGAGACAGGCTGTGAAGTCCTCTTCGTTACCTATCATAACATCAACATAGGGGGCAATTGCTTTATTTACTTCCTGTGCTTTTTCCTTACCGCCGATAGTCTTCCACAAAGAGGGACGGTAGTTAAGGTCATAGGAAACAATTGTGCCGTATTTCTTTGCAGCCTTTACAGCCTCTATTACAACCTCTGCGGTGCTTTCGGAAAGAGCGGCAAAAATACCGCCGGTGTGAAGCCATCTTACACCGAGTGTGCCGAAGATATAGTCCCAGTCAACATCACCGGGCTTTAATTGTGAAACTGCAGTATTACCTCTGTCGGAAACACCGTTTGCACCTCTGATACCGTAGCCTCTTTCAGTGAAGTTAAGTCCGTTTCTGACGCTTCTTCCGATGCCGTCATAGGGGACCCATTTGATAAAGGAGGTGTCAACACCGCCCTGAAGAATGAAATCTTCAATGAGTCTTCCCACATCATTATCTGCAAATGCGGTGACAACTGCAGTTTTGAAGCCGAAGCAACGGCGAAGCCCTCTTGCTACATTATATTCGCCGCCGCCTTCCCATGCACGGAAAGAACGGGTAGTTCTTATTCTTGTGTCACCGGGATCAAGTCGGAGCATTACTTCACCGAGTGCTACCATATCAAATGCACAGGACTCTTTTTTACGAAGTTCGATCATAATAATTACCTCTTAATATTCTGAAATTATACGAAGCCTGTTTACGGCTGCGTACGCTTTTTGCACAAATTGTAAAAGAGAAAGCTCTCTGTATTTTCCCGTGTCCTGACAGGGAAGGTCAATTTCAAGCATCAAGGTTCCCGTATAGTTATACTTGTTGAGAAGCTCTGCCGTTCTTCTGAAATCGATCTGACCGTCAAAGGGGAGAAGATGGTCGTCACCGTTATATCTCATATTGTTGTCGTGAATATGAGTGGTTATGCACCTGTCACCGAAAAGGGGCATATACTCTCTGCCGTGAGCAAAGCATTTTTCGTGTCCCACATCCCAGCAAAAGCGGACATTGGAGTCATTGCCGTACAACTCAAGAACCGTCGCAATATTTCCGAGCTTCCGCTGATTTTCAACTGCAAGAATAATGTTTTTCTTGGCGGCATAATTTACAAGGGAATCAAAATATCTGAGTCCCGCATCAGTTACGGGAGGGCAGTTTTCCTTTGAACTGAGATGTGTTATAACAATGCCTATGCCGTTATTGTATGCAAGGTCAACACTTTGGCAGAGTGTATCCGTCATTTCTTTTCCGCTGTCTTCATACCATAGCTTGTTTATACCGTCAAAGGGGGCGTGAAGAGTTTCATACTTAAGACCTGTTTCAAGACACATCTTATTAACAAATGAAATAAATTTTTCATCATTTCCGCAGGTGAAAATACTGTTGAAGCCGGTTGCTGCAAGGCAGTGCATATAGTTTTCAGTGCCGAAAGAAATATTTTTTGAAACATTTATTCCGATATCTCTCATTTTTATGCATCCTTTTTCGTAATCATATATATTTTATCATTAAGAAAACGCTATGTCAATTGCATTATATTAATGTTTATTTATATATACAGGACAAATTTTGTTTACGCATCATTATACAGGCAAAAAAATAAGGAACTTCCGTGAGGAAATTCCTTTTATGTGCTTACTTTTTTTCCTTTGCGTTTGCTTTTTCGAGCCAGTCAGCGGCAAGCTCCATAGCAGAGCCGAGACCTTTTCTTTCGGCATTTTTTGCAATAACCTCATTGGGAGGAAGTGTGGGGTCGGTTCTCTGAAGCTGAAGAAGGATTCTGTCAGCCATTTCAATATCTCCCACCTTTTTCATTGATGCAATACGGATCATAACGATATAGGGGTCGTATGCATTGCCGTAATAAATTATTTTTCCGTTTCTTGCAAGCGGATAGCCTTTGTATGTTAAAAATTCTTTATCTGCCATTGTAATATCCTTCCTGATGGTAAGTTACTTATTTGTTGAAATAATTATTCAGTATTTCCTGCAAAATGTCGAAGCGGTCAAGACGTGTAATTTTCACACGGGCATTATTATGCGAGGTGATGTATGTGGGGTCCTCACTGATAATATAGCCTGCAAGCTGGTTGATTGCATCATAGCCCTTTTCATCGAGAGAATTGTAAACATCCCAGATAGTCTCTTTAAGATCCTGTGCTTTTTTTTCTGTTAAGTTGATGGGCATTGTATGGTCTGCCATAGAAGACACCTCCGGAAAAATAGTGAAAAACAAAATAATATAATCTATTATAAACAATAAACAAAAAAATACAATAGGAAAAACAAAAAAAATTAAGAAAAATAAGAAATGCACATAAATTTATACAAAACCGCATTTATAATTCTTATAAATAATTATAGCACAAAAAAAAATAATGTCAAATTAAATAATTGTCTGTCACGGTAACAAATATCTATTGCATTTTTTGGTAAATTAACTTATTATATACTATATATCTATGCTGAAAAGGAGAAAATAATGAGTTGTCTTGATGTGCTTGAAAGCATAAAGTGCTTCATTGTTGATATGGACGGAACCTTTTATCTCGGAAATTCCCTGCTTCCGGGAGCAAAAGAATTTGCTGAATGTGTTGAAAAAAGCGGAAAAAGATTTTTCTTTTTTACAAATAATTCTTCTCACAATGAGGAAGAATGTCTCGGAAAGCTTCGTAAATACGGCTATGCTGCCGAAGACGGAACGGTTATAATCTCTTCTCATGTTACAATTGATTTTCTTAAAAGAAAACGTCCCGGAAAAACGGTTTATCTTCTCGGAAATAAAAATCTTACAGGTGATTTTATAAAGGCGGGAATCACGCTTACCGATGAAAATCCCGATATCGTCGTTCTCGGCTTTGACACAGAAATCACCTATGAAAAGATAAATAAGGCTGCAAGCTTTATTGCCGGCGGGGCAGAATATATAGCAACACACCCTGATGTAAACTGTCCTCTTAAGGATGGGTTTATGCCTGATGCAGGTGCGTTTATGGCTCTTATCAAGGCATCAACGGGCAAAGACCCCGATGTTATAATGGGCAAGCCCTATGCATATACCGTTGATTATGTAACAAACAGAATCGGCTGTAAAAGGGAAGAGGTTGCATTTGTCGGCGACAGACTTGAAACCGATATTGCAATAGGTGTAAAGAACGGTCTTAAGGCAGTTCTTGTTTATACGGGTGTCACAACTCCCGAAATGTATGAAAAATCGGATATAAAAGCAACTGTAGCTTTTGAAAATATCGGCGAACTCGGAAAAGCATTAATTTAAGTGAGTAATTTAATCAGGAGGAAAAAGAAATGGCAGAAATCAACAGATCATGGTATAAGGAAATGTCCGTCTATCAGGTATGGCCCCGTTCATTCTGTGACGGAAACGGAGACGGAATAGGCGACCTTAAGGGCGTTCTTTCAAAGCTTGACTACATAAAGAGTCTCGGTGTTGACGCAATATGGTTTTCACCTCTTTATGTATCTCCTCAGAAGGACTACGGCTACGATATAGCCGATTACCGTAACATTCAGCCCGAGTACGGTACTCTTGATGATTTTAAGGCTGTTCTTGACGGTGCACATGAAAGAGGACTTCGTGTCATAATGGACCTTGTTGTAAACCACACTTCCGACCAGCACGAATGGTTCCTTGAGAGTAAAAAGGGCGAGGATAATCCTTACCATAATTATTATCATTGGTACAAGGGTAAAGGCAAGAACGGCAAGCGTTATCCCAATAACTGGATGTCTACATTTGCAGGCAGAGCATGGGAATATGATGAAAAACTCGGTAAATACTATCTTCATCTTTTCGCTGTTGAACAGCCCGACCTTAATATGGACAATCCTAAGGTTCGTGAAGAAGTAAAGGATATTATGAGATATTGGCTTGATATGGGTGTTGACGGCTTCCGTGAGGATGTTATCACATTTATTTCAAAGCCTGCGGGACTTCCTTCAAGCCCCTATTGGTTCCCCGTAGCAACAGGCTTCGAGCAGTATATGCACGGCCCTCATCTTGATGAATATCTTTCAGAATTCAAGAATGATGTTCTTTCAAAGTATGACTGTATGACAGTCGGTGAAGCACCTATGATGACATATAAAAATGCTCTCAAGCACATCACGGAAGGCCCCGACCAGCAGCTTAATATGATGTTCCATTTTGAGCATATGGCTGCAGACTGCCTTTTCTACAGCTGGTTCAAGACAAAGTTCAATCTTAAGAAGCTCAAGAAGGTTTACACAAGATGGCAGGAAAACCTCTACGGCAAGGCATGGAATGCTCTTTACATTGAAAACCACGACCAGCCCCGTATTATCAACCGTTACGGCAATCCCAAGTTCAGAAAAGAAAGTGCAAAGATGCTGGCTGTTATGTATATGTGTCAGTGCGGAACTCCCTTTATTTATCAGGGTCAGGAGATCGGTATGCTCAACCTGCCTCTTGACGATATCAATGATTATACCGATGTTTCAACTATCAATAACTACGGTGTTGCAAAGTCTCTTCTCGGTGAGAAGAAGGCTATGGAGCTTGCTCAGTATGCTTCCCGTGATAATGCAAGAACTCCCGTTCAGTGGAGTGATGAAAAGAATGCGGGCTTCACAACAGCCGATAAAGCATGGTTCCATGTTAACCCCAATTACAAGGAAATCAATGTAGCGGAAGCAGAGAATGACCCCAACTCCATCCTTAATTTCTACCGTAAGCTCATTAAGTTCAGAAAAGAAAACGATCTTATGATCTACGGCTCATATAAAGAGCATTATAAGAACAGTAAGTCACTTTTCGTATACTCCCGTCATCTTGACAATGAAAAGGCTCTTGTTGTCTGCTCTTTTGACGAAAATGCAGTTGCTTTCAAGGCTCCCGAGGGCTTTGACCTTTCAAAGGCTGAGCTTGCAATCAATAACTACGAGTCCTGCGGTGTTGTCGAAAACGGATTTACTCTCAGACCCTATGAAACAAGAGTTTATATCTGGAAATAATTTTTGAGGTGTAATAATGTCTGTTATAAGAAAAGAAGCCTATTATTCGTCATCAAACGGTGTAAACAAGATAAGAGCTCTTATCTGGCAGGATGATGAGATAACGCCCATCGGTGTTATACAGATAGCACACGGTGTGGCAGAGCATATCGGAAGATATGATGATTTTGCCCGCTTTCTCGCAGGCAGCGGCTTTGTTGTCTGCGGAAATGACCATCTCGGTCACGGTAAAAGTGTTGAGCTTGAATCGGAGCTTGGTTTCGTTTATGAGGGAGATAATGTCAATATGGTGAGAGATATGAATACTCTTCACAATATTATGGCAAAACGCTTCCCCGAAATTCCTTATATGATTTTCGGTCATTCAATGGGCTCTTTTCTTGCAAGAATATATACACGTGCATTCGCTGAAAGACTTTCGGGTGCCGTATACTGCGGTACGGGACAGCTTCCTGCCCCCGTGCTTATGCTTGAAGACCCGGTAAAAGCTCTTATGGATAAACTACCCGAAAATTCCACGGCTCCCGCATCAATGACTAATCTTTTCGGTAAGCTTACGAATAAGCTTCTTAAGGGTGATGACGAGCTTTCCTGGCTTTCAAGAAGCAAGGAAAATATTGAGAATTACAAAAATGATCCTTTGTGCGGCTTCCCGTATACAAGTGCTCTTACAAAAGAGCTGCTTGTTCTTGCAGTAAAGGCAAGCGATCCCTTATGGGCTTCAAAACTGCCGAAGGATTTTCCCGTGCTTCTCGTATCGGGTGCAAAGGACCCTGTCGGTATGTTCGGAAGAGGTGTTCTTGCCGTATCCGATGCTCTGGTTGCTGCGGGTATAGAGCCTGAAGTGATTCTTTATCCTGCAGACAGGCACGAAATTCTCAACGAAGAGGATAAGGACAAGGTTTATGACGATATTCTCAAGTTTGTAAAGGGCGTTGCTAATGGAACTTTCGGTAAAAACTGAAGCAAACACTCGCTATTATCTTCTTGACAGTGTCAGAGGAATATGCATTTTGGGTATGATTGTTTATCATACCCTTTTTGATGTTGTGGCATTTTTCGGTGTTGAAATAAGTCAGGAAATGATGGTTATTGTTGATATTATCAGGGATTTCGGTGCCTCATGCTTTATATGCCTTTCGGGTATATGCATACATTTCGGAAAAAAGCCGTTCAAGCGATTTCTGCTTATCGGCGGGGCGTCTCTTATCGTAAGCATTGTCACTTATATTGCGATGCCCGATATTCCCGTAATATTCGGAATTCTTACATTTATGGCATTTGCTTCTCTTATTATGTTGCCTTTGAAAAAGCATCTTGATAAATTACCTGAAGTGCCGTCAGCCGTTATATGCTTTATTCTGTTTCTTCTCACCTTTGAAGTGACAGGGCATTATGTGGGTTGGTACTCTGTAAGGCTTTTTGAGCTCCCTGAATTTTTATACCGTAATTATTTTACGGCAGCATTCGGTTTTCCGTTTTACGGCTTCGCCTCCTCCGACTACTATCCGATTTTTCCGTGGATATTTATGTTTTTCTTCGGCTTCTTTTTGTGGAAGATAATGAAAAGAAGTGAAAAAATAATGAAGCTTTTGAGTTTCAGAATCAGATTTTTGGAAGCGATAGGAAAGTACAGTCTTTATATTTACATTCTGCATCAGCCCGCGGTGTTGGGAGTTCTGTTGCTGGTTTTCAGAATTATCAATCGCTGAAAAACACGGTTCAATGTCACTGTTGTGATTATATACAAAATAAAAATAAAATATTGTAAATAAATTTTTGTCATAATGTGTAAATATGTGTTGCAAATATTTAAAAAACAGGTAAAATAATAATATGTGCGTATGCCGATTGCAACGCGACATAAAAAAGAAATAAGAAACAAAGGAGAATTTCTTATGCCCGTTTATACTGATGAATTCAACACCATACCTGCCGGCCCTCTCGGTATTCTTCCTCTTCCCGGATGCGAAGAGCTTGCCAAAAAGATTGATTCATATCTTGTGCAGTGGAGAGATGAAAGAGAAAGCGAGCACAAATCAACCATCGCTTTTAACGGCTATGAAAGAGATTCTTACATTCTTAAGGCTGTTTTTCCAAGATTCGGAACAGGCGAAGGTAAATGTACACTTAAGGAATCTGTAAGAGGCTATGACATTTATATTCTTTGTGACTGCTTCAATTACGGTGTTACTCATGAGGTTTACGGATATACCGTACCCTACACTCCCGATGAGCATTATGCAAATCTTAAAAGAGCAATTGCCGCTATGACAGGTAAAGCAAGAAAGATTACTGTTATTATGCCTATGCTTTATGAAGGCAGACAGCATAAGAGAACAGCAAGAGAATCTCTTGACTGTGCAGTTATGCTTCAGGAGCTTTTTGATTATTACGGAATTGATAATATTATCACTTTCGATGCTCACGATCCCAGAGTTATGAACGCAATTCCCACAAAGGGCTTTGAAAATGTATATACTACATATCAGATGATAAAGGCTCTTGTTAATAATATAGAAGACCTTAAGATCGACAAGGAAAATCTTATGATCATTTCTCCCGACGAGGGTGGTGTGAACAGAGGCGTTTACTATTCATCGGTTCTCGGAATAGATCTCGGAATGTTCTATAAACGCCGTGACTATTCAAGAGTTGTTAAGGGCAGAAATCCCATTATTGCACACGAATTCTTAGGCTCAAGTCTTGAGGGAAAGGATGTTATCGTTGTTGACGATATGATTTCTTCCGGTGACTCTATGATAGATGTTGCAAAGCGTCTTAAGGATATGGGTGCAAGAAATATATATGTATGCTGTGCATTCGGTCTTTTCTGTAACGGGCTTGATTCTTTTGATGAGGCTTATGAAAAGGGTTGGATAAGCAAGGTATTCACAACAAACCTTATCTACCGTTCTCCCGAGCTTCTTGAAAGAAAGTGGTTCTGTGAGGTTGACCTTTCAAAGTACATCTCTCTTATCATTGATGCACTTAACCACGATATGTCAATAAGCTCACTTCTCAATCACGCACAGCGTATCAAGCCCTTCCTTGAGCAGAAAGGCTACGATATAAAAATAACTGATTAAAATTTTTGCCCGGAAGATAACTTTTCCGGGCATTATTTGAAAAAGGCAGGAATAAATATGAGTTATTCAGATTATGTAAATATTAAGCAGGGAAGTGCTTCGGTACACCGTTTTTCAAACGGAAATACTCTTCCTCTTATTCAGCGTCCCTTTGCTATGTGTGCATTTGCAGCACAGACCTCGAGTCAGAACAGCTGGTTTTTTCATCCCGAAGCAAGAAGCCTTGAGGGTGTAAGAATCACACATCAGCCAAGTCCCTGGATAGCAGATTACGGTACGGTTGTGTTTATGCCGCAGAAAAGAACTCCCATTTTCAGCGAAAACCGTTGGTCGGGCTACCGTCCGAAGGAAGCCACGATGACACCTTCCTATATGAAGCTGAATTTCCTTAAAAGCAGAAGCGTTTTTGAGGTCACTCCCACGGAAAGAGGCGGTGCAATAAGAGTACGCTTTGATGATTGTCACGATAACTGGTTTTCCGTGCTTCCTTTCAGGGATAAGTGCTGCTATAAGTATGTTCCCGAAGAAAATACACTTTATGCAACCGTTACCAACTGTAATGACGATAAAGCAGTAAACTTTAAGATGTATACCGTTGTAAAATTCGGTGACGGACAGATTTCTGCCGATGAAAATATTGCAGGTACTGATGACTGCCACAGCATTTCCAATAATGTTGAGGGTAAAATGACGGGTATTCAGCTTAAGGTTATCGGTGACGGTGTTGATGCATTTGTTTCAACCTCTTATATCAGCTTTGAACAGGCAAAGCTCAATATGAAGCAGGATACAGACGGGAAGACCTTTGAGGATATAAAAGCTGAAGCAGAGGCTTTGTGGGAGGAATATCTTTCCCGTGTCGAAATTGAAGCATATGACGAAAAACAGCTCAAAACATTTTATTCGTGTATGTACCGTGCATTCCTTTATCCTCATAAATGCTATGAGATAAATGAAAACGGTGAAGCAGTTCACTATGCTCCCTCAAGCGGAAAAATACTTTCCGGTGTAAGATATACCGATAACGGCTTCTGGGATACATACAGAACCTGTTATCCTTTCTATGCACTCGTTGCAAGGGATGAATACAGAGAAATGTGCCGCGGTTTTGTAAACGATTACCTTGAATGCGGTTGGCTTCCCCGTTGGCCCTCTATAGGTGAGAGAGGCTGTATGCCCAGTACACTTATTGATGCAGTTTTATGTGATGCTGCCGTTAAAGGTCTTATGGACAGGGAAACTATGGAGCAAGCTCTTGAGGGAATGCTCAAGCACGCAAATGTAAATTCTTCTGATGACGATTACGGCAGAAGCGGTGCTGAAAGCTATGTAAAATTAGGTTATGTTCCCATAGAAGCACACAGAGAAAGTGTAAACCTTACTCTTGATGCCGCTTACGGTGACTGGTGTATTGCAAAAATTGCCCGACTTCTCGGAAAAGAAGATATCGCAAAGGAATATTATGTAAGAGCAGATAATTACAAAAAGCTCTTTGATAAGGAAACAGGCTTTATGCGTCCGAAATTTGAGGACGGCACCTTCCGTCCCGACTTTAACCCTGTTGCATGGGGCAGAGATTATACGGAAGGCTCAGCATGGCAGAATTCCTTTGCCGTGCCTCACGATATGAAGGGACTTGCAGAGCTTTACGGCGGAACAGAAAAGCTTCTTGAAAAAATCGACGAGCTTTTCAATACTCCTCCCGTTTATGAAAATGCAGGCTACGGCTGTGAAATTCACGAAATGACAGAAATGGCTGCTGCGGACTTCGGTCAGTGTGCAATTTCAAATCAGCCGAGCTTCCATCTTCCTTATATCTATTCCGAGATGGGAGATGTTGAAAAAACATCCTATTGGGTAGAAAAAATGTGCAAAGAAGCATTTTCCTATGAGGATGACGGCTTCCCCGGTGATGAGGATAACGGCTCTATGGCTTTATGGTATGTTTTTTCCAATATCGGCATTTATCCGTTCTGTCCCGGAAAAAATGAATTTGTAAGAACGAAAAAGCTGGTAAAAAGTGTAAAAATACGCGGAAAAGAATTTGATGCCGATAAGTTTGACGGAAATAAGATTTCTTACAGTGAGTTTATTTAAAAATACCTTGAAAAGACATCTTATTCTATGATATAATTCAAGAGTAAATATAAACTTAATGCAAAGGAGAAAACAGAATGAATAATAACTACGAAGACGAAATCTTTGAAGAGGCCGAAGAAAATGAGGAAGCTTCGGCTGAATCCAAAGGTAAAAGCGAAAGACTGTTAAGAATCTGCCTTGCCGCAGTTATAGTTGCTGTCGTTGTTATTGCTATTCTTGCTTCTGTTGTTATCACAATGAGCAAACAGAACAATGAAGAAGAAACAACTCTCCCCGAAGAAACAACTACAGCATTTACCGAAGAAATAACGACCTCTCCTGCAGAAAAGTATGCTCCCGGTCAGTATACCGTTAATGTAGGCGGTAACGGAAAGCTCAATCTCCGTAAGGACCCCTCAAAGGACGGAGAACAGATTCTTGCGATTCCCAACGGAACCCTTCTTACAATTACAGAAATCAAGTATGATGCCGAAGCTGACGAAGATACTCAGTATTGGGGCAGAACTGTATATCTCGGATGGGATGCATGGGTGTCAATGAAGTATCTTGCAAATGCATATTCCGAAAGTGTTGTAACTCCCGGTGAACAGACAACTGCTGCCGCTGAAGAAACAACAACAGCTGGCGAAGAATCCACAACTGCAGGCACACAGGAAACAACTACAGCGGGCAGTACTGCAGAAACTACAACTGCAGTTCAGGAAACGACTACCTACTCGGGAGCAAGCTCCGCCTATGCTACAGGTACATATACAGTAACTGCAGATCCGCATCTGAATATGCGTGAGAATCACGATGTGTCCTCTCTTTCCGTTGCACAGATTCCTTTGAATTCCACTATTTCAATCGTTGAAGTCTATTATGATGCAGACTCAACAAACGAATACACAAAGTATTGGGGGAAAACCACATTCGGCGGAATCACAGGCTGGGTAGCTATGGGATATCTTCAGTAAAATGAAATAATAATTAAACTGCTTCCTGCACAATATGCGGGAAGCAGTTTTTGCAGTTTTTATTCGGTTATTTTATCTGCAAATGCTGATATATCATCAAGCACTGTATACCTTTCAGCTTCATTATGTATTTCGTGGCGAAGTCCCTTATAAAGCTTTACGGAAACATTGGTGTGACCTGCTTTTTTCAGCTTTTCGTAAACCTCTGTTACTCCCTTGCCGTAATTCCCGACAGGATCCATATCGCCTGCAATAAGATATAAGGGCATATTCTTCGGAACGGCACCGTACCATTCTTTAGCTGATACATTTGCAAGAAGAGTAAAAAGGTCCTTGAAGCCGGTTGCTGTAAACTTATAACCGCAAAGCGGGTCTTCTGCATATGTGTTTACATTTTCTTCATTTACCGAAAGCCACTCGAAGCCTGTCTTTTTCTCAAATTTCTTGTTGTATGTCCCGAATGCCATTGTGTCAAGTAAGCCTGAACGGTGGTGAGAACCGAAAAGCTTTGAAATAGCTTTTGCAATAAAAATACCGATTGAAGCCGCAGGATTTGCACCGCTTGTTCCGCATATTACCGCACCGCTTACGGCATCGGGATATTTCGCAATAAAGCTTCTTGTGACAAAAGAGCCCATTGAATGTCCCCATAAAATAACAGGCAGAGAGGGATATTCTTTTTTTATGATATTTACTACTTCATTTACATCGTCGACTATTTTTTCACTTCCGTCCTCTTTACAGAAAAAGCCTAAATCATCTTCATTCTTTACGGATTTCCCGTGGCCTGCGTGGTCGTGCATAAAAACAATGTAGCCTTTCTTGCAGAGATATTTTGCTATATCAATATACCTGTCCGTATGCTCAGCCATACCGTGAACAACGCAAATGACACCTTTTACATTATTTGTTTCTTCGGGAGAAAAGCTTTGAACATAGATGTCTGTAATTCCCGTATTTGACGGAAAATTGTAAATGCTTCGCTTTGTTTCCATAAAAACATCTCCTTTTGTCGTATATATCAATTTTAGCACATATTTTTCGTTGTGGAAACAAAAAAACTGATATGATAAAATTTATGTGAAAATTAAATAAAAGAAAACAATTTTTTATGTGCAAATACACTCATATGCTTCTGTATGAGTAATAAATTAAAAATTTTCTGTATAGACAAAAAATACCGTGTATGTTATTATAATATGAATAAATATTTTTGATAAGGGGTGTTCACGGATGCTCGGACTTCGTATAGGCATAGATTTCGGCTCAACAAGTATAACTATCTTTGTTGAGGGCAGAGGTGTTGTTATGTGTGAACCCTCCGTTACGGTAGTTGATAAATATTCCGGAAAAACTCTCGCATTCGGAACGGCGGCAAAGGCTATGTGTGAAAAGCTGCCTGATTCAATGAGGGCTGTTTACCCTATAAAAGACGGTATTGTAACCGATAGATTGCAGGCAAGCATAATGCTTAAAAACTGTATCAATAAGGTTTGCTTCGGAAAGCTTTTTAAACCGAATATTCTTATGTGTGTTCCGGGAACTGTAACTCCCTTACAGAAAAAAACTGTTTTTGATGTTG
The DNA here is from genome assembly GCA_964440255.1 of uncultured Ruminococcus sp. Taxonomy (GTDB): domain Bacteria; phylum Bacillota; class Clostridia; order Oscillospirales; family Acutalibacteraceae; genus RUG806. The sequence goes on from CAYTRD010000008.1 coordinate 27,122, forward strand.
TTATGTCAGCAGGTGCTGGAAAGGCGTGCTTTGTGGATGAAGTATTGGCATCTGCAATAGGAGCCGGTGTGAGTCTTACTGATTCTAAGGGTACTATGGTTTGTGATATCGGCGGCGGTGTTACTGCCTGCAGTGTCGTTACTGTGGGAAATTTAGCACTTTCAGAGTCGCTTAATATAGGCGGAAATGACTTTACAAAAGCAATAATCGAACATGTCGCAAGAAAATATAAGGTTGAGATAGGTGTATCTACTGCCGAAGATGTAAAGGTCACCATCGGCTCTGCTGTACCGAGAGATGTTGATATGGCAGTAATTGTATGCGGAAAAAGTACGGAAAACGGTCTTCCGGTACAGGTCGAGCTTACAGCAAGTGAAATATATGAGGTTCTTAAGCCTTTGCTTGACAGCGTTATTACGCTTATTACGGGAGTTCTTGAAAATACACCTCCCGAGCTTTGCGGTGACATTACGGAAAACGGGGTAATTCTCACAGGCGGCAGTGCTATGCTTTACGGACTCAGTAAGCTTATCAAATGGAAAACCGGTGTTAATACCGTTGTTGCAGATTCCCCCGAAGAGTGTGCCGCTAACGGTATAGGAATTTTACTTAAGGATATGAAATATCTTGACCGTAACGGATATGTTTTCAGATCTGTTACTGATGATGACGAGGAAAGCGGTGAATAGTGTCCTTTTATTATGTGTGATAATCCGTATGAAGAGAGAATATCAGGTATAATAGAAAATGTGGTGTTCCATAACACCACAAGTCTGTTTACCGTTCTTGAAGTTAATATAACGGGAGAAATCGTGACGGCAGTCGGAACACTTTCGGAAATTGCTCCCGGTGAAGAGGTTGTGCTTTACGGAAATTGGGGTGCTCATGAGGTTTTCGGACGGCAGTTTAAGATATCCTCATATGAAAGAAGTCTCCCCGATACAACTGCAAAGCTTTACAGGTATTTGGCATCGGGTGCCGTAAAGGGCATAGGCCCCAAAACTGCCTTGAAAATTATTGAACGCTTCGGCGAACAAAGCTTCGATGTGCTTGAAAGCGATCCGGAAAAGCTTGCGGCTATAAGGGGAATCTCAAAACAGCAGGCACTTAATATTTCTGCTGAATTCAACCGTCAGTATTCAATGAGAAAGCTGATGATAGAGCTTGAAAATGTGGGAATATCTCCCGCAGAATGTACTGCAATATATAAATACTTCGGTGCTAATGCCGTAAAGCTTATAAAGGATAATCCCTATATTCTTTGCGGAACCGTCAACGGCTTCAGCTTTGAAAGAGCGGAAAAACTGGCATCTGATATGGGATTAAAGCCGTCCGATGAATGCAGAAATGCGGCAGGGGTTTTACATATAATCAAGCATAATAATATGCTCAACGGTCACACCTGCATACCGATAAGAAAGCTTGCAGCACCTGCAAATGCTCTGCTTGATATCGGTGAAGATGAACTTATTTCTACTGTTGATACGCTTTTAAAACAAAAAAGGCTTTATTGCCGTGAAATAAACGGAGAGGATTTTGTTTTTCTTCCCGAAATGTATCTTGCGGAATCTGCAATTGCAAAAAGAATGAAAAACATTCTTAAATTCCCCCCTGCAAAAATAATGACTGTAGAATCTGAAATTGCAAGAATCGAAGAGAGAAACGGTATTTTTTATGCCGAAAAACAAAAGCAGGCTATAATTACCGCCGCCGAACAAGGTCTTCTTATACTGACAGGCGGTCCCGGTACAGGTAAAACCACAGCCGTAAGAGGCATTATTGATGTTTTTGAAAGAAAAAATGTGGATGTGCTTCTCTGTGCCCCCACAGGACGAGCCGCAAAAAGAATGAGTGAGGTGACGGGCAGGGAAGCCAAGACCGTTCACCGTCTTCTTGAGGTTGAATGGGACAGTAACGATAAGCCTGTTTTCAGAAGAAATGCCGAAGACCCGCTTGTGGCAGGTGCAGTAATTATTGACGAAATGTCAATGGTTGATGTGGAGCTTTTCGCAAGCCTTCTTGATGCACTTCCTATGGGGTGCCGTATTGTTCTTGTCGGTGACTCCGATCAGCTCCCGTCAGTGGGCCCCGGTAATGTTCTTAATGACCTTGTGAATGCAGGTATACTTCCTGTTGTTTGTCTTACCGAGATTTTCAGACAGGCACAGAAAAGCCTTATTGTTATGAATGCACACCGTATTATTTCAGGTGAAATGCCACTTTTGGGTGTAAATGATTCGGACTTTTTCTTTATGAGAAGAGAGGATGTTTTTTCTGCAACCGATACAGTTATACAGCTTGCTTCAAAACGGCTTCCCGATGCCTACGGTTTTTCTCCCTTTGATGACATACAGATACTTTGTCCCTCACGAAAAGGGGATCTCGGTACCGTGAATCTTAACAGAAGACTTCAGGCTGTTCTCAATCCTCCGGATAAGACAAAAAATGAGCTTCGTACCTCGGGCGGAAGAGTTTTCCGTGAGGGCGATAAGGTTATGCAGACAAAGAACAATTATGATATTTGCTGGACAAAAGGCGGGGAAGAGGGCGAAGGTATTTTTAACGGTGATATCGGTATTCTTAAAAAGATAAACTATGCCGCAGGTACTATGAAAATAGAGTTTGATGACAGAGTAGCCGACTATCCTTCCGACAATCTTTCTGAGCTTGAGCACGCATATGCCATAACGGTTCATAAAAGTCAGGGCAGTGAATATCCGGTAGTTGTTATGCCTGTTTTTGACTGTCCTCCGAAGCTGATGTATAGGAATTTACTTTACACAGGTGTTACAAGGGCAAAGAAAATACTTGTCATTGTGGGTGATAATGAAAAAGTGGAAATAATGACCTTTAACAACAAACAGAACAAAAGATATTCATCACTTGCGGACTTTTTGGTGCAATAATATATTTACAAAACTAATAATTAGTGATATAATAATTCGGTTAAATACTCTGAATTAAAAAGAAGAGGTTATTGATATGAGCAAAGAACTTGAAAAACTTTACGATCCTAAAAATGTTGAGGACAGAATTTATAAAAGCTGGCTCGACGGAAAGTATTTCCACGCAAAGTGCGAAATGGACAAGCCTACATACACAATAGTTATTCCCCCTCCCAATATCACGGGACAGCTCCATATGGGTCATGCACTTGACAACACCTTACAGGATATTCTTATCCGTTATAAGAGAATGGCAGGCTTTGATACACTATGGCTTCCCGGTACTGACCACGCTTCAATTGCAACAGAAGCAAAGATTGTTGAAGCTATGAGAAAAGAAGGAATAACAAAGGAAGACCTCGGCAGAGAAGGCTTCCTTGAAAGAGCATGGGAATGGAAAAAGCAGTACGGCGGAAGAATCGTTGATCAGCTTAAAAAGCTCGGCTCCTCCTGTGACTGGGACAGAGAAAGATTTACCCTTGACGAGGGCTGTAACAAGGCTGTCAAGGAAGTATTTGTACGCCTTTATGAAAAGGGACTTATTTACCGTGGCGAAAGAATAGTTAACTGGTGTCCCGTTTGCCTTACTTCAATTTCCGATGCAGAGGTTGAGTATGAGGAGCAGGCCGGCTCATTTTGGCATCTTCGCTATCCTCTTAAGGATGGCACAGGCTATCTTGAGCTTGCAACGACACGTCCCGAAACAATGCTCGGTGATACTGCAGTTGCAGTTCATCCCGATGATGAAAGATATAAGCACCTTGTAGGAAAAACTCTCATTCTTCCCATTGTTCACAGGGAAATTCCCATTGTTGCAGACGAATATGTTGAGATGGATTTCGGTACAGGCTGTGTTAAAATTACCCCTGCTCACGACCCCAATGACTTTGAAGTCGGTCTTCGTCACAATCTTCCCGTTATTGACACATTTACCGATGATGCTCATATTGCAGAGGGCTACGGCAAATATACGGGTATGGACAGATTCGAGGCAAGAAAGGCAATCGTAGCTGATCTTGAGGCAGAGGGTGCACTTATCAAGACAGAGGCTTATTCTCATAATGTAGGTACCTGCTACCGTTGTCACAGCACAATAGAGCCCAAGGTTTCAAAGCAGTGGTTCGTTAAAATGGAGCCTCTTGCAAAGCCTGCGATTGAAGCGGTAAGAAGCGGTGAAACAAAGTTTGTTCCCGAAAGATTCGACAAGATTTATTATCATTGGATGGAAAATATCAAGGACTGGTGTATTTCCAGACAGCTCTGGTGGGGACACAGAATTCCCGCTTGGTACTGTGCCGATTGCGGTGAAATAATCGTTTCAAAGGAAGAGCCCGCAAAGTGCTCCAAGTGTGGCAGCGAAAAGCTCTCACAGGACCCCGATACACTTGATACATGGTTCTCCTCGGCTCTCTGGCCCTTCTCAACTCTCGGATGGCCCGATAATACCGATGAGCTTCAGCATTATTTCCCCACAAATACTCTTGTTACAGGTTATGACATTATTTTCTTCTGGGTTGCAAGAATGATATTCTCTTCCTGCGAGCAGATGGGCAAAGCTCCCTTTGATACAGTTCTTATTCACGGCCTTGTAAGAGACGCACAGGGCAGAAAAATGTCAAAATCTCTCGGCAACGGCATTGACCCCCTTGAAATTATTGATAAATACGGTGCAGATGCTTTAAGATTTACTCTTGCTACAGGTAACTCACCCGGAAACGATATGCGTTTCTCTGATGAAAAGGTTGAAGCATCAAGAAACTTTGCAAATAAATTATGGAACGCAGCAAGATTTGTTCTTATGAATCTTGAGGGCGACGAGCCTGCTCCCTATATTCCCGAAAAGCTTGCTCTTGAAGACAAGTGGATCCTTACAAAGTTCAACACCGTTGTTAAGGAAGTTACCGATAATCTTGATAAGTTCGAGCTCGGTATTGCAGTTCAGAAGCTTTATGACTTTATCTGGGATATTCTTTGCGACTGGTATATTGAAATCTGTAAGATTCGCCTTTCCTCCGAGGATGCAGAGCTTAAGAAGACGGCAAGAGCAGTTCTCGTTTATGTTATGAGTAACACTCTCAAGCTTCTTCATCCCTTTATGCCCTTTATCACGGAAGAAATCTGGCAGACACTTCCTCACGACGGCGAATCAATTATGGTATCTCCCTGGCCCGTTTATGATGAAAGCTATGTATTTGCAGCTGATGAAGAGAATATGGAGCATATTATGACAGCTGTAAGAGCAGTAAGAAACCGCCGTGCCGAGATGAATGTTCCCCCTTCAAAGAAAGCAAGACTTGACATCGTTACAAAGGATGTTGAGCTTTTCAGTGACAGTGCAAAGTATTTCCGGAGACTTGCTTCCGCTTCGGAACTTCAGGTATCTGATAATGAAGAGGTTTTCAATCTTGACGGAAGTGTAAGTGTCGTTACTGATGTTGCAACGATCTATCTTCCCATGGCAGAGCTTGTTGACTTTGAAGCAGAAAGAAAGCGTCTTAATAAGGAGCTTGAAGAGGTAGAAAAGAAGCTTTCACAGATCAACGGTAAGCTTAATAATCAGGGCTTCCTTGCAAAGGCTCCCGCAAATGTTATTGAAGAGCAGAAGGCTAATCAGATAAAGCTTAACGAAAAAGCCGTTCTTCTTAAAGCAAGTATTCAGAAACTCGGTTAAAAGGTGAATTATATGACACTCGGTGAAGCGGTAAATTATTATCATTCACTTGAAAAATTCGGGATAATGCCGGGACTTGAAAGAATTTCACTTCTTTGTGAAAGACTCGGCTCTCCCCATAAAAAATTAAGGTTTATACATGTTGCAGGTACCAACGGAAAGGGAAGTACCTGCACGGCACTTGCATCCGTTCTTTTTAAGGCAGGCTATAGAACGGGACTTTATACATCTCCGTATGTCATAGATTTTCGTGAAAGAATACAGCTCGATATGAAAATGATTTCTCCCGAAGACCTCATTTTTTGCACAGAAAAGGTGAAAAATGCCATTGAAGAGCTTTTGTCGGAGAATGTTAAGATAACGGAATTTGAAGCAGTTACTGCGGCTGCATTTTTGTATTATGCAGAAAAAAACTGCGATTTCGTTGTGCTTGAAACAGGGCTTGGGGGAAGGTTTGATGCTACGAATATAATTGAAGCTCCCCTTTGCTGTATAATAACATCCGTTTCCTTTGACCATATCGGAGTGCTTGGTGATACTCTTTCAAAAATAGCTTTTGAAAAAAGCGGGATCATAAAAGAAAATTGCCCTGTTATAACAGGAACAGAACAGCCTGAAGAAGTAATTTCCGTTATAAAAGAACAGGCTGAGAGCAAAAATTCTTCTTTGATTATAAGAGATTCCGAAGAAATTTTTACTCTCGTCAATGAAAGCATTACGGGAACTGAAGTTAAAAGCATTTACGGACAGCTCAGTATTCCGTTCGGCGGACTTCATCAGCTTCAGAATATGGCACTTGTTATCGGTGCTGTTGAGGTTTTGCGAAAAAAAGGCTACACTATTTCCGATTCTGCCGTAAAAAGCGGTATTGAATCAGCAAGAATACCTGCAAGAACGGAAATAATCTCCCGTTCACCTCTTGTTATTCTTGACGGTTCGCATAATGACGGCTCAACAGCAGCTCTCGGTGATGTTATAAAAAAGCATCTGAAGGGCAAAAAAATCATAGCCGTAATGGGAATGATGGCAGATAAGGACTGCCGTAAGGCTCTTTCAAATCTTGTTCCCTGTTTTTCGGAGGTTATAACGGTAGCTCCGTCTAATCCGAGAAGTATGAAGGCGGAAGTGCTTTCCCGACTCGTAGGGGAATTTTCCGTAAAGAGCACTCCCTGTGAAACGCCTGTAAAAGGTGTTGAAACGGCTTATTTGCAAATAAATGACTTTGATGCAATGATAGTATGTGGCTCCCTGTATCTTGCAGGCGATGTCCGTGAAAAACTGATAGAAATCTGCGGTGAAAATCTGCAGTAAGATAAAAAAAGGAGGAACCTATATGCCTATGAAAGTAGAAGCTGCCATAGTCACACAGAAAAGACCCGAGGCGGCTTATAATACCGACAGTGTAAACGTCAATGGTAAGGTTATGCCCCGCGAAGTTATAAAAAACGGTTATAAAGGCTCGGGAATTATCAGCGGAAGTGTATATTTTGCACTCACTTCCTCTTCTGTTGAGGGCTTTGCGGATGCAACGGTTACAGCTTTCAATGAAAGAGCAGAGCTTTTCTCCCGTGCAAGAGACCCTATAAGCGTTTTCAGCGGTTTTTTCGAGGATTGCCGCGGTGCTCTTCTTAATATGAACCGCTCACCCGAAGAGCTTGTCAGTGCAGGCTTTTATGCAAGCGGAAGAAAGGCTGTAATTGCCCATAACGGCGATACGAAAATTTATCTTCAGCGTCTTGGTGTTTGCACACCCGTAACCTCCGCAAGGGTTGAAGATACAATTGCCGATTTTAACAGCAGTACATTCAACGATGTATGCGTAGGGGATATTTTTATTCTTTTAAGCCCCGGAGCTGCTGAAGTGCTGAGCGTTAAGGAAATTGAAGATATTTTAAAGATTTCCGATGGTTCCGTAAAGAGAATCGTTAATTACATACTTAAGGTCGCACTTGCTAACGAAGGAAGCAAGGCGGTAAGTGCCATAGTTGTAAAGGTGCTTGAAACTGCACTTGATGAAGAAATCAAGGTGCCTGCATTCGTACCCGATTTTTCGGGAATCAAGGAAGCGGAAGAAGTAACTGAAAATGTGGCTGTTGCCGAAGAAAAGCAGGCTTCACAGACGCAAGCTGCGGAAATCGAAGAGCCTGCAGATGTGCCTGCAGCCGTTTCTTCCGAAGAAGCACAGACCTCGGATATCGCCGAAGAACAGCCTATGCAGACAGAGAATGAGATTGAAAAAGACGATATTGCAGCAGTATTTTCAAAGAATGCTCTTGAAATGTTTGATGAGAAGAATGAAGCAGAAACGACCTCAGAGGTTGAAGACAGCATGGCTTCAGCTTCTGTCGGAATAGAAATGACGGAAGCGATTTCTGTACCCGATGGGGATAATGCTGACAGTAAAGAAGCCGATGAGGAAATTGAAACAAATGATAACGGCAAAAATAATAAATCGAGAACCTCTCTTTTTGTGATTCTCGGAATTGTTCTCGTATTTGCCATAGGAATAATTTTTGCGGCTGCAGTAATTCCTGCTTTTTCAGGTGATGATTCCGAAGAAACAACAACAGAAGAAACCACACTTGAGGAAACTGCTTCCGAAGAAGAAAGCACAATCGAAGAAGAAACTACAGAAAAAGAAACTACTGAAAAAGAAACCACAGAAAAGGCAACACAGGCTGAAACCACAACACGCCGTCAGACTGTAACAGAGGCTACAACTGCTGCTGCAATAGTCTTGCCTGAAACAACTGAAGCTGTAGCTACAGAAAGCTCTACAGAAGCTGAAACACAGGAAAGCACAACGGCTTCAGCTGAAGAAACCTCCGCAGAGGAGGAGGCTACTTCTGCGGAAGAGATATCCTCACAGGAGGAAACAACCTCCGAGGAGACCTCAGCAACGGAAGCAGCAGCTTCAGAGGAAAGCTCTTTATCCGAAGAGGTTACAGTCTCCGAAGAAACACAGGCTCAGACTGAAGCCGATTCCGAAAACAGTGAAGCACAGGCTCAGGTATAATAAAAACAGGACTTGCATTTTGAATTATGGTATGTTATTATTGATACGGAATGATAATTCTTAATATATCCGAAACGGAGAAAGGCAGCGTTCGCTGAAACGGTTTTAATTATGGACGGATTTTCATTAGACGGTATTTTTGCAATGTTACAACCTTTTCTTCCCACAATTTCCTACATCGTTAATTTTATGACAAAGGCTTTTGAGATCTTTACATCATATCTCGGATTTGATATTCAGCTTCCCGAAGCCGAAGAAGAGCAGGAAGAAACACCGGCTGTTTAATTTTTATCAGAATTACATATCGGGGGTATGCGTTATGCATACCCCCGATATGCCTTTATATAAAACATTAAAAATAAAATAAATAAAATATATTAAAACAGTTGCTCTTTTTTATCTTATATGCTATACTAAAATGAATATTTTTGTAAAAGTGGTGAATGAATGATCATTCTCGGAATTGACCCCGGTTATGCAATAGTAGGCTTCGGAATAATAAGATATGAAAATAACAGATTATCGGTGCTTGATTTCGGAGCGATAACAACACCTGCAGGAATGGAATTCACCGAAAGACTCAGATGTATTAATGAGGATCTTTCATATCTGTTTGAAAAATATAAGCCTGATGCAATGGCAATTGAAAAGCTGTTTTTTAATACAAATAAAAAAACTGCCGTTGATGTGGCACAGGCAAGAGGAGTTATACTCCTGACTGCAAAAATGCACGGTGCAGAGTGTTTTGAGTATACCCCCTTACAGGTAAAACAGAGTGTTGTGGGCTACGGCAGAGCCGAAAAAAAGCAAGTACAGGAAATGACCAGACAGCTTCTTAATTTAAGTGCAGTTCCAAAACCCGACGATACGGCAGATGCACTTGCAATGGCAATATGCCACGCCCATTGCTGCGGTTCGCATTATCTTCGCAGATAAAGGAGAATTTTATGTTTTACAGCCTTACAGGTAAAATCGTATACAGTGATATAACAAGAGTGGCAATAGAATGTTCGGGTATCGCTTTTGATGTCACAACCTCAGTAAACACCTTAAGAAAGCTCGGTAATGTCGGTGATACAGCAACTGTTTACACTTATCTTGCTGTTCGTGAAGACGGAGTTGAGCTTTTCGGCTTTTATGATAATGAAGAGCTTTCGTATTTTAAGATGCTTATATCCGTCTCCGGTGTCGGTCCGAAAGCTGCGGTTGCGATTCTTTCGGTGCTCACTCCCGAAATGCTTGCATTAAGTATTACGGCAGGCGATGTAAAGAGCATTACAAGAGCACAGGGTGTAGGGCCTAAAATTGCACAGCGAATAGTAATTGAGCTTAAAGATAAGGTTTCAAAGCTTGTTCCTTCAAAGATAAGCAGTGAAAAACTCGGAGCTTCATCTTCTTCTCTCAGCTCAGGCAATTCCGATGAAGCCGTAAATGCTCTTATGGCACTCGGCTATACAAATACAGAAGCTGCACATGCAGTAGCATCAATTGATGCTGCCCTCGGTGTTGAAGAAATTATAAAACAGGCATTAAGAAATCTTGCAAGGAGATAAAAAACAATGGCTATCAGTTCATTTGATGATGATACCTTAAGACTTGCTTCTCCCGAATTCGGGGTAGAGGAAAACGATTATGAAATAAATTTACGGCCCAAGTCACTTAGTGAGTATATCGGACAGGAAAAGGTTAAAGATAATCTTGATGTTTATATGCAGGCAGCTCTCAGAAGAAATGAAGCTCTTGACCATGTGCTGTTATACGGGCCTCCCGGACTCGGAAAGACCACACTTGCGGGAATTATTGCAAATACTATGGGCTCACAGATACGAATAACATCGGGACCTGCAATAGAAAAACCGGGTGATCTTGCAGCTCTTCTTACTAATCTTAATGACGGTGACATATTATTTATAGATGAGATTCACAGGCTTTCAAGAAGTGTTGAAGAGGTGCTTTATCCTGCAATGGAGGATAATGCTATTGATATTATCATCGGCAAAGGGCCTTCTGCAAGAAGTATCAGACTTGATCTTCAGAAGTTTACACTTGTTGCTGCAACGACAAGAGCAGGAAGTCTTTCGGCTCCGCTGCGTGACCGTTTCGGTGTGGTGCTGAGACTTGAGCTTTATACGCCTGAGCAGTTATCTATGATCGTAACGAGAAGTGCAAGAATACTCGGCATAGAAATAGAACCCGATGCTGCAATAGAAATTGCTTCCCGTTCAAGAGGAACACCGAGAATTGCCAACAGATTCCTCAAGCGTGTAAGAGATTTTGCTGAAGTCTTAGGCTCAGGAGCAATTACACTTAGGGACGCACAGACGGCATTGAGTAAAATGGAGATTGACGAGCTCGGTCTTGATAATATTGACAGACTTATTCTTACTACGATGATAAATAATTATAACGGCGGTCCCGTAGGACTTGATACACTTTCGGCTGCTATAGGCGAAGAAGCAGTAACTATCGAAGATGTTTACGAGCCTTATCTTCTGCAGGCGGGTTTCATTGCAAGAACACCCCGCGGAAGAGTTGTGACAAATGCCGCATATATTCATCTCGGGTTGCCTGTGCCATCAAATAACTGACAAAGGAGATTCTTATGGGAAGATTATTCGGAACAGACGGAGCAAGAGGTATTGCAAACACGGAGATAAGCTGTGAGCTTGCAATGAAGATAGGAAGAGCAGCCGCTATGGTGCTTTCCGAGGGTAAGGAAAGCAAAAAGCTTAAGGTGCTTATCGGAACGGATACAAGAAAATCGGCTGATATGCTTTCAAGTGCAATTGCCGCAGGCTTTTGTTCGGTAGGCAGTGATGTGCTTCTTCTCGGTGTTGTTCCCACACCTGCTGTTGCATTTCTTGTAAAGGAATATTCTTATGATGCAGGCGTGATGATCTCAGCTTCTCACAATACCTGTGAATATAACGGGATTAAAATTTTCCGTTCAAACGGATATAAGCTTCCCGATGAGCTTGAAGAGAAAATTGAAGCAATAATTCTTGATGAGATCATACCTCCTCCTCTTAAGGTTGGCGGAGATGTGGGAAGCATCACATCGGGAAGAAATGCAGTAAAAGATTATATACACCACATAGAAAACACGGCAGTTGCACATTTTTACGGAATGAGAATTGCTCTTGACTGTGCAAACGGCTCAGCTTCCGAAACGGCAAATGAGCTTTTCAGAAGACTTGGGGCTGAATGTACCGTAATAAACTGCAAGCCTGACGGTGTGAATATAAATGCCGATTGCGGTTCAACTCACATTGAGGTGCTGCAGAAATATGTAAAGGAAAACGGCTTTGATTTAGGTTTTTCCTTTGACGGTGACGCAGACCGACTTTTATGCGTTGACTCGGAAGGCTCCCTTGTTGACGGTGACAAAATAATAGCTATTTGTTCAAAGGCTATGAAGCAGCAGGGAAGACTCAATGCTAACACGGCTGTAGTTACCGTTATGAGTAATATGGGACTTTTCCGTTTCTTTGAAGAAAACGGTATCAATTGCGAAAAAACAAAGGTCGGCGACAGATATGTGCTTGAAAAGATGCTTGAAAAAGGCTATCACATCGGCGGTGAACAGTCGGGACACATCATTTTTCTTGATTATGCCACAACGGGCGACGGACAGCTCACAGCCGTTCAGCTTCTCAATGTTATAAGAACAACGGGCAAAACTCTAAAAGAGCTTGCCGATGAAATTGAGATTTATCCGCAGGTGCTTAAAAATGTTAGAGTGTCCTCACTGGGAAAGCTTCGTCTTTTCGAGGATAAGGATATAAAAATTGCAATAGAGGAAGCAGAAAAAGAGCTCGGAAGCGACGGAAGAGTTCTTGTGCGTGCTTCGGGAACGGAACCGCTTGTACGAGTTATGCTTGAAGGAAAGGATTCCGCACAGATAGAACGCCTGGCAGAGCTTATCGCACAGGTGGTAAAAGAAAGGCTGATTTAATGAGAGAGGCTAAGAATTGGAAGGATTACGAGCTTATAGATTGCTCTGACGGAGAGCGTCTTGAAAGATGGGGAAAATATATTCTTATCCGACCCGACCCTCAGGTTATATGGTCAACACCTAAAACCAATAAGCTCTGGTTCGATGCAGATGCAAGATATCTCCGTTCAAATACGGGTGGAGGCAGATGGGAGGTTTATAAGAAGCTTCCCGATGTATGGACAATAAATTTTGACGAGCTTAAATTCAATATTAAGCCTATGGGCTTCAAGCATACGGGAATTTTCCCCGAGCAGGCGGTAAACTGGGAAAAAACGGCTGAAATTATACGAAAAGCAAGCCGTCCCGTAAAGGTGCTGAATATGTTTGCATATACAGGCGGTGCCACCGTAAGTGCTCTTGCTGCAGGTGCATCGGTAGCTCATGTTGATGCATCAAAGGGGATGGTCTCATGGGCTAAGGAAAATTCGGTTTCCTCCGGTGTTTCCGACAGAAGTGTCAGATGGCTTGTTGATGACTGCAAGAAGTTTGCGGAAAGAGAAATAAGACGCGGAAATAAATATGACATCATAATTATGGATCCTCCCTCCTACGGCAGAGGTCCCGGGGGAGAGGTCTGGAAGCTTGAAAATGAAGTGTATTCACTTTGTGAGCTTTGTGCAGGTCTGTTAAGTGATGAGGCACTTTTATATATGATAAATTCCTATACAACGGGACTTTCTCCCTCTGTAATGAGTTATATATTAGGCTCTGTAGTGCCGAAAAGCCTTAAGGGTAAGGTCAGTGCAGACGAAATCGGTCTTCCTGTTACCGAAAGCGGTCTTGTGCTTCCTTGCGGTGCTACTGCTATATGGGAAAGAGATTAACCTATGATGAGTGATAAGCATTTACTTGTATTTGATAATGTATCCTATACATATGATGAAGACGAAAAGGACAGCTTTGCCGTAAAAAATGTCAGCTTTACCGTTGATAAAGGTGAATATGTTGTAATTCTCGGACATAACGGCTCGGGTAAATCAACAATTGCAAAGCTTTCAAATTCGATCTTTATTCCGACTGACGGTAAGGTATATGTTGACGGTATGGATACCTCGGAAGAAGCAAACGAATTTAAGATAAGAGAAAAAGTGGGCGTTGTTTTTCAAAATCCCGACAATCAGATCGTTGCATCCATTGTTGAGGAGGATGTAGCATTTGGCCCCGAAAATCTCGGAATAGCTCCGAAAATCATAAGAGAGCGTGTTGACGGTGCTCTTAAGGCTGTTGGTATGTATGACTACAGGCTTCACGAAACTCACCGTCTTTCAGGCGGTCAGAAGCAGCGAGTTGCTATTGCGGGAATGATTGCTATGCTTCCCGAGTGTATTGTTTTTGATGAGCCTACTGCAATGCTTGACCCAAGAGGCAGACAGGAAGTGTTGGCAACTGCCCGTAAACTCAATGATGAGGGTATGTCAATAGTTTTTATAACTCATTTTATGGAGGAAGCCGTATTTGCCGATAAGGTAATGGTGGTTGACGGCGGCAAGCTTCTTGTAAGCGGAACTCCCGCCGAGATCTTTTCACAGCAGGAAATGCTCAAAAAGTGCGGACTTGATGTTCCCGACACCGTAAAGCTTGCAATGCTGCTTCGTGAAAAAGGAGTGCCTGTGGGAGAAAATATTCTTTCAGAAGATGCTCTCGCAGAGGAATATCTCAGAATTCTTAATAAATAAGAGGTCTTTAATGGTTATTCTTGAAGTAAAAAATGTTTCATACGGCTATTCCCACGGAACGCCCTTTGAAATAACAGCTCTTGATAATGTCAGCTTTACCGTTGATAAAGGTGAACTCGTAGGCATAATCGGCCATACGGGTTCGGGAAAGAGCACCCTTATAAAGATGCTTAATTCTCTTCTTAAGCCCGAAAAGGGACAGATAATTCTTGACGGTAAGGATATAAATACAGATAAGGCTTCAATAAAAGAAGCAAGAAGCAAGGTCGGACTTTGCTTTCAGTATCCCGAATATCAGCTTTTTGAAGAAACCTGTGCAAAGGATATTGCATTCGGACCTAAAAATATGGGACTTTCAAAAGAGGAAGTTGAAAAAAGAGTTATAAAAGCCGCGGAATTTGTCGGCTTCAATAAAGAGCTTCTCGGAAAATCGCCCTTCGATTTGTCGGGTGGACAAAAGAGAAGATGTGCAATTGCAGGTGTTATGGCAATGTTCCCCGAGATTCTTATTCTCGATGAGCCCACGGCGGGACTTGACCCCAGAGGCAGGGGAGAGCTTATGACAATGATTGAAAACTACCGAAGAGCTACAGGGGCTACCGTTATGATAGTTTCTCATTCAATGGATGATGTGGCAAGAAACGCAGATAAGATTCTTGTTATGAATAAGGGAACACTTGCTATGCAGGGTAAGGTTAAGGATATTTTCAGCAAATCCGATAAACTGATAGAAATGGGACTTTCCGTTCCGGCTTCAACCTCGCTTATTAACCGTCTTCGTAAATCCTGTCCCGATATTCCTTCGGATGTTTTTACCGTTGAGGATGCGGCACAGGTGCTTTCGGAATACTTTATAAGGAGGAACGGCTGATGATAAAAGACATAACGATCGGTCAGTTTTTTCCCGGAGAATCCTTCATACATAAGCTTGACCCGAGAGCAAAAATAATAATTACATTTGCATTTATTGTGGCACTTTTTCTTTGCAAAAACTTCTTTTCATTAGGTCTTCTGTTTGTTGTTGCCCTGACTTCAATCGCACTTTCAAAAATATCCTTCAAAGTCGTTCTTAAGGGACTTAAGATGATAGTAGTGCTTGTGGTTTTTACGGGTGTGCTTCAGATAATCTATAATGATGAGGGTACGGTTTTGTGGAAGCCCTTTGAACAATTTGATTTTGCAGTAACTACAGGCGGTATATTCAGCTCTGTGTTTATTATTGTCAGAATCGTTTCCCTGATTCTTTTCAGCTCACTTTTAACATACACCACATCGCCTACGATGCTGACAGATGCAATAGAAAGACTTTTATCACCCTTGAAGCTTTTTAAGGTTAATGTAAATTCTCTTGCCATGATGATGACGATTGCACTTCGCTTTATTCCCACTCTTATTGAAGAAATAGACATAATTATGAGTGCACAGAAGGCAAGAGGTGCAGACCTTGAAACAGGCTCACTTACACAGCGTGCAAAAGCACTTGTTCCTGTATTTATACCTCTCATCGTGAGTTCCTTCAGAAGAGCATATGAGCTTGCATTTGCTATGGAATGCAGATGCTATACAGGTGACAATAAACGCACAAGAATGAAGGAAATGAAGCTCGGAATAAGAGATTATTCGGCATTTTTTGTGCTTATTGCATTAATAGCCGTAGTTGTTATCACCAGCTTCTTTGATGTGTCAGCATGGTTTATATTTGAAAAGGTGATATGATGAATTATCTTCTGACCTTAAAATATGACGGCTCTTCCTATCACGGCTGGCAAAGACAGGAAAATGCCTTAACAGTGCAGGAATGTGTCGAGTCGGCTGTAGAAAAGCTTTTCGGTGAAAAGGTAAGTGTTACAGGCTGCAGCCGTACTGATACGGGTGTTCACGCAAACTGCTTCAAGTGTAACTTTCATACAAAAAAAGAAATTGCTCTTGAAAAAATAATCACGGGAATGAATTATTATTTACCCGATGATATTGCGGTAACTGACAGTGAAGCGGTAAGCGATGAATTTAATGCAAGATTTGACTGCAAGGGCAAGGAATACATATATAAAATTTATAACGGAAAGGTAAGAGATCCGTTTTCGCTGAATAAGGCATATTTTCATAAGTATCCTCTTGATGCCGTGCTTATGGATAAGGAAGCAAAGGAGTTTATCGGAACATATGATTTTTCCTCTTTCTGTGCTGCAGGTGCTACGGTAAAAACTACCGTGAGGACAGTTTTTGATGCCGGTGTTGAAAGAGACGGAGATACCGTTATTTTCAGAGTAACGGGTGACGGCTTCCTATACAATATGGTTCGCATTATGGCAGGAACGCTCATTTACATTTCCGAGGGGAAAATAGAGAAAGGCTCTGTCCCTCATATAATTGAATCAAAAAACAGGCTCCTTGCAGGGAAAACGGCAGCTCCTGAAGGACTTTATCTTAATAAGGTATATTATGACCATAAGTAAGGATGTGAAATTTTGAGAGAGAATGAAGACAAAATAATAAAAAGAAGCCGTGAAAAAGAAAAGGGCACGGCAATTCCGAAGGTTCTGGGCTTTTGTGTGCTGCTGCTTATCGCAATAATGGTAATAAGTGTTGCAATATCAGATCTTTCAGGTGTTTCATTGGCTGAAATCGGGAAATCTTCCGAAAAAGGAACCGTAATATATGATTCTCTTCCGGACAGCATAAAGAATATTGAAAATTATTCTTCAGGACTTGTGATGCTTACGGATACAGCGGTTGATTATCTTGATTCCTCCGGAAAAAGAATTGTTTCAAATTCACACCAGTATTCACAGCCTGTTATGATTCCGAATAAATCCGGAGTTCTTTTGTATGACAAGGGCGGAACCTCTTTCAGAATAGAAAAGAATACCAATATTTATAATACATATCAGGTAAGCAGTTCCATAACAACGGCTACGATGGATAAAAAAGGAAACTATGCATATGTGTTGAATGAAGACGGAGGCTTTCAGTCACATCTTTATGTGTATTCCTATAAGGGCAAAAAGCTTTTTGAATGGGGAAGTGCAGCAGATTACTGCATCACCTCCGCACTTTCCGATAACGGAAAAAATATTGTCCTTGCAATGCTCGGTGTGAAAAACGGTGAATATATTTCAAAGGTAATATTTTTTAATGTCAGGGAAAATGAAGCTGTTTATACGGTGGAATTTCCCGATTGTACGGTAATCGGTCTTGAGTTTTTAACAGGAAAAAATGTTTCAGTCATTACGGATAACGGAATTTTTGTAATAGATAAAAAAGGCGAATATGAGAAAATAACTGATTATTCTTCTGCGGAAATAATGCATTCAAGTGTCTGTGATTCCGGAATCAGCAGTGTTGCTACTGCAATTAACGGAAATACAAAAACCTCTCATATATCAGTATTCAGCAAGCGTTTTGATGAGCTTTATTCGCTTGACTTTGATTCCGAAATTTACAGCGTCTGTACTTCAGATAAATATCTCGCCGTTATATTGAGCGATTGTATTGAAATTTTCGATACGGCAGGAGAAAAAACAGGAAGCATCATAATAGATGAAAAGTGCGTTGATACGGCTTTTTCGGGAAGAACCCTGTTTGTTCTGACCGTAAGCGGAATATACAGCTTTGATGCAAGCACGGAATATGACCTTACGGTAATAAATGACAGCTCCTCCGAGGATGAATTTACAAAAGGCTTTACGGAAGAAGCTCTTGAGGAAACCACGCAGACCGAAGAAGTGAGCCTTACGGAGGGAGAAAGTACAGAAACAGTTATTCAGACTTTCGGATAAAGTGATAGGAGATAGCTTATGAATATAGTGGATCTTATTTTAGTGATCGTTATTGCCGTTGTCGCAATAGCAAGTGCGAAAAAAGGATTTTTAATGACTCTTTTCAATATTGCATCCTTTGTTGTTGCGGGATTTCTTTCAAAAATTTTTGCATCCCCTGTGGCTGTATATGCCTATGACGGTTATTTCAGTGAAAAGGTCCTTGCAGAGCTTCACGAACTTATGCCTTCCGGCAGTGTTGAAGGTGAGATAATGACTGTTGTTTCGGATGCAATTGAAACACTTCCGACATTTGTTCAGTCAATGATCAGCCACTTCGGAATACTTGACTTTACACAGAATACGGCTGACGGAGCAAGCGAGCTTACGGCAGAAATAATTGAAAATACATATCTTTCCCCCGTAGTTACAAATGCTCTTGAAATTATTGCAACGGTTCTTTTATTTGTGTTATTTGCTTTTCTTTTGAGAATAGTATTTTCTTTTATAAACAAGGTGTTTACTAAGAAGAAGCACAAGTTCATAAGAGGAACGAATATGTTCTTAGGTGCAGCGTTCGGTGCACTAAAGGGTACTGCAATATCGGCAGTTATTGCCGCTGTTCTCAATATCGCAGTCCCCGTAATAAATAATGCGAATTTAACTGATTTTGTAAACGGTTCCGCCATATGTAATATGGTTGCTGAAATATTAAAATAAAGAGGTAGATAAAAATGGGTAAAAAAACTGCATATCTTTTTGAAAATGTCTGGACGATTCCGAACATAATATCTTTTATAAGAATACTTCTCATTCCTGTTTTCGGTGTTCTTTTCTATAAGGGCGAGCTTATGTGGGCTCTTATAATTCTCGCAGTTTCGGGACTTACCGATTTCTTTGACGGCAAGCTTGCAAGAAAGCTCAATCAGGTAAGTGAGCTGGGTAAAATGCTTGATCCTATTGCAGATAAGCTTACACAGGCAACAATTGCAATTGTTTATTTCTTTTCTTTCAGAAATGCAGAAAATGAAACTCTTCAGATTTTCGCCTGGGTATTCCTTCTTTTCATTCTTAAAGAGCTTATAATGCTTGTCGGCGGTGCAATAATGATTGCTGTGGGAATCCGTCCCGGTGCTGCTGAAATTTACGGAAAAGCAGCAACACTTGCTTTTTATGTGGTAATGGTTATTCTTATGGCATTCGGCCCCGAGGTCGGTGCTTTCAGGGCAGAAGAGGGTGCAATTTTACAGCTTTTCACTCTTCCCGATACCGTTATGATGGTGCTTGTTGTAATTTCTCTTATAATGACAATTGTGGCATTCTTAAGCTATATGCCCGGTGTTTACAGTCAGGTCAAAGAAAGATTCGGAAAAAATTCAAAATAAAATCTCTCCTTAGGAAAGGAAAAAACTATGAATATGAAATTATGCTCAAGATGCCAGAAGCGTCCTGCCGTGCTTTTTATCTCCAAAATTGAGGGAGAAAAAACAACACAGGAAGGTCTTTGCATTAAATGTGCTATGGATATGAATATCGGGCCCGTTAAAGATATGATGTCAAAAATGGGTATCACCGATGAAGATCTTGATGCACTCAACGAACAGTTCAGCGATATGGAGGCTGACGGTGTATTTGAAAACGGAGGTGCATCAACATTCCCGTTTTTACAGGGACTTTTCGGAAATTCTTCTGCCCCCTCAAAGGAAGATGATGATGTAACACTTCCCGCTGAGCTTGTTAATGAGGAAGGCGACGGAAAAGGAAAGGGCAATAAAAAACAGCAGAAGAAGAAAAAGACTGAACGCAAATTCCTCGGTCTTTACTGTACTGACCTTACCAAAAAGGCAAAAGAAGGCAAAATTGACCGTATTATAGGGCGTCAGGATGAAATCGCAAGAGTAACACAGATTCTTTGCAGAAGAACAAAAAATAACCCCTGTCTTATAGGTGAGCCCGGTGTTGGTAAAACCGCAATAGCAGAGGGACTTGCCCTTGCAATTGCAGACGGAAATGTTCCGGCAAAGCTCAGCCGTAAGGAAATACATCTTCTTGACCTTACAGCCCTTGTTGCAGGAACACAGTTCAGAGGACAGTTTGAAAGCAGAATAAAGGGACTTGTTGATGAAGTCAAAGCACAGGGAAATATAATTCTTTTCATTGACGAGGTTCATAATCTTGTGGGTACAGGTGATGCTGAAGGCTCAATGAATGCCGCAAATATCTTAAAGCCTGCTCTTTCAAGAGGTGAAATTCAGGTTATCGGTGCTACAACCTTCAATGAATACAGAAAGCACATCGAAAAGGATGCCGCTCTTGAAAGACGTTTCCAGCCCGTTAAGGTTGAAGAGCCCTCAATTGAGAACGCATATGAAATGCTTTTAGGTATCAAGGAATACTATGAAGGCTTCCACAGAGTAAGAATTTCCGATAACCTTATTTATAAGGCTGTAACATTATCGGAAAGATATATAAATGACCGTTTTCTCCCTGATAAGGCTATTGACCTTCTTGATGAGGCCTGCACCTGTGCAAATCTCAGAAATAAGGCAATCAGTGATTTTGAGGAAACAGAGCTTCGTCTTGCAGAAGTAAGAGCCGAAGAAAGCGAGCTTATGGCTGAAACGGAAAATCCCGATTATGAGAATCTTGCAAGAGTAAGAGCCGAAATTATGCAGAATGAAAGCAAGCTCGAGGAGCTTCGGATAAAGGCAGAGGATAACTTCGTAACAGAAGATGATCTTGCAAAGGTAATAAGTCTTTCAACAGGTATCCCCGTAAATAAGATTATTGATACGGATATGAAGAAGCTTTCTGGTATGGAGGATAATCTCAAAGCAAGAATTATCGGACAGGACGAGGCAGTCGAAGCTGTATCGGCTGCGATAAGAAGAAGCAGAGTAAGACTTTCTCCCGTAAAACGTCCCGCATCATTTATCTTTGTAGGCCCTACGGGTGTCGGTAAAACAGAGCTTGTGAAACAGCTTGCAAACGAGCTTTTTGATACTCCCGAAACGCTTATCCGTCTCGATATGTCGGAATTTATGGAAAAGCATTCAGTTTCCCGTCTTATAGGTTCACCTCCCGGATATGTAGGCTACGACGAAGCAGGTCAGCTTACCGAAAAGGTAAGAAGAAAGCCCTACAGCGTAATTCTTTTCGATGAAATTGAAAAGGCACATCCCGATGTTATGAATATTCTTCTTCAGATTCTTGATGAGGGTAAAACAAATGACGCACAGGGAAGAACGGTGAGCTTTGAAAACGCAGTTATTATTATGACATCAAATGCAGGAAGCGAGAACAGAGAAAATCTTCTCGGCTTCGGCAAGGATAAGGGTACAGCAGTCAAGGATAAGGCAATGAAGGCATTAAGACAGTTCCTTCGTCCCGAATTCCTCGGCAGAGTTGATGAAATAATAGTATTCAATCAGCTTACTAAAGAAGATTACGAAAAGATTGCAAAGCTTCTTATTGATGAATTTGTTCCGGCTCTTCGTGATAAGGGTATAAAGCTTGTTGTTGACGATGATGTGCCTGCTGTTGTTGCAAATGATGCTGACGGCGGTGTAAGAGGTGCAAGAGATATCCGTCACACAATAAGAAAAGCAATAGAAGACCCCATAGCAAACATTCTTGTCGCAGGATATGACAAAATAATCAGCGAAATAAGAGTTTCAACCTATGAAGGAAAAATTGTTGTAACTCACAACTAAAAAAATTAAAAAAAGTATTGACAACGCGGAGATTGAGTGATATAATAATCTCCGTTACGCGGGTGTAGTTCAGCGGTAGAATCCCAGCCTTCCAAGCTGGTCGTGTGGGTTCGACTCCCATCACCCGCTCCAAAAATTCCGAATGCGGAAGCGTTCGGAATTTTTACTTTTTCACTATTCACTAAAATATTCACATTCTGAATTTTTGGAAGGTAAAAAAGAAAAGGGTATAGAGAAAAAGTGAAAGTTACAGAAATTAACAGATAATTGTATATATCTTTTTATTAAAATATTTATAAATATATATTGACAAATCGACTCAATTCTATTATAATACCTTATGCATTCGGAAGCAATGTGCTTCTGATACATAGAATTGCGCTTCTAGCTC
>CAYTRD010000009.1:0-45489 GCA_964440255.1 uncultured Ruminococcus sp.
ACCCCCTCATGATTGAGGGGGCAGGGGGTAATGATTTGTCGCAGACAATTTTTTACTTTATAGGAAATTGCTTCCTATAAAGTAAAAAAGATTATATGTCACGACCAACGGGAAGCGGTGCTTCCCTGGTCGATGGACTATCCGAAAACGGTCGCCTGAGTCTCGGCGAAGCCGTTTTCTTGTCTCAACAAAACTATTAAACTAACGATTTTGATAAACAAGTGATACATGAACTGAATTATATCGTTGTGGTGATTACAATATTCCCGATATTCGCTTACAAAAGGAAAAACAGACCTATAGGGTCGCCGGGGGAGTATGCACAGAGTCTTTGACGAATTTTTTTGCAAAACCCATTGATTTTTATGCGAACATTTGATACAATACAATTCAATAGCGATGACGAGAAAGAGTAAGCAACTAAAACTTTTCAGAGAATCCCATCATCTTCGGATGTGCTGTGAATGGGTAAAGTGATTTTGTCGAACATGGTCTCCGAGCTGCGTACCGAGCCTTTAGGTTAGGCTACGCCGGGATCGCCCGTAATAGCGATAGAGTTTCGATAGATCATTTCCTATCCGAACTTGATAAGGCTTGTTGTCGTGAGAAACAAGTGAATTAGGGTGGTAACACGTGAGTTTTTCGCTCTCGTCCCTTGTACTGTTGTAAGGGGGTGAGAGCGTTTTTATTTTGCAGTTTTATCTGCACAGCAACTAAGTGTTACAACTAAAAGAAATGAGGTACGAACAATGAAAAACATTATTGTTGGAGGAGCATGGCCATATGCAAATGGTTCGCTCCACATAGGGCATATAGCAGCCCTTCTTCCGGGTGATATTCTGGCCCGTTATTTCAGAGCTAAAGGAAACCGTGTGTTTTATGTATCCGGTAGTGACTGTCATGGTACTCCGATTACCATCAGAGCAAAACAAGAGAATTCAACACCTGATACAATCAGTGAGTATTATCATAGAGAATTCTGCGAGGTGTTTGAGAAACTCGGCTTCTCATATGACCTATATACCAAGACATCAGATCCGAGACATAAAGAATTTGTTGCGGAATTTCACAAGAAGCTATATAACAGTGATTACATAGAAGAAAGAACAGTAAAACAGGCCTTCTGTCCTACTTGCAAAAAAGTGCTCACAGATAGATTGGTATTAGGCATTTGTCCTGCGTGCGGCTCAGCAACCCGTGGAGACCAGTGTGATGCCTGCGCAGAAGTATTAGATGCGGATACTGTTCTTGATGCTAAATGTGCTGATTGCGGTACACCGCTATCTTTCGGAGAAACAACACAATTGTTTTTGCAGATATCAAAACTTAAAAATGAGCTCTGTGATTTTCTTGATGCCCATCCGTATTGGCGTAAAAACGCTATTGCATTTACAAAGAGATATATTGATGAAGGTCTCCGAGATCGTGCAATCACACGTGACCTTGACTGGGGCATTGACGTTCCAAAGCCGGGATACGAGGATAAGAAAATCTATATATGGGCAGAGAATGTCCTTGGTTATTTGTCAGCCACATCTGTTCTGTGTGAAGAAAGAAGAATTGATTTTAAAGACGCATATGGAAATGAAAGCCGTCACTATTATGTACACGGCAAGGACAATATACCCTTCCATACGATTATTTTACCTTCGCTTTTGTTAGCTCACGGAGACGAACTGCGTTTGCCGGATGACATTATCTCAAGCGAATATATTACTCTTGAGGGAAGAAAAATATCTACCAGCCAAAACTGGGCTGTTTGGGCTAAAGATCTTGCGAAGGAATATAATCCGGATTCTATAAGATATTTCTTTATAGCTAACGGTCCCGAAAAACGAGACACCGATTTCTCTTGGAAAGAATTCAAAAAGCAAAACAACTCTGAGTTGGTAGGTGCCTGGGGCAACTTTGTCAATCGCACACTTGCCTTTGCGGTAAAATACCTTAATTGTGAGATATCAAATGTTACCGTGGACTCTGATATCATTGAACGTGTGAGATTGCTTTATGATTCTGTTGGGTCAAAAACAGAGAAAGGGGCTTTCAGAGAAGCTCTTGAAGATATATTTGAAAGCGTTCGCTTCGGCAACACATATTATGATGCAAAGCAGCCGTGGAAAACGAGGGTTGATAACATTGATGAATGCAAGGAAACCATTGCTGTATGCACTTATTTAATTGCAAACATTGCTAACCTATTACACCCGTTCCTGCCTTTTTCATCTCAAAAAGTAGCTGGCTGGATTGGTACTTCTTTCCAATGGAAAGAACAAGCAGTATCAGTCAAGAAGATCCCGTCTGATATTTCTATACTCTTCTCTAAAATCGAATAAGTTTTTCAACAACCTCTATGCAAGCTACATAGAGGTTGATTTTATATTCTTGCCAAGTTGGTCAAAAAGTGGGAGTTTGAATTTTCCTACAAGTTGTCAGGGAGTGATTTTTGAAATGGACTGAATTATTTTTATATACAGTTGAATTTTGCGTTTTTAAATTCTTAATATAATGGAGATGACTTTTCTACATCAAGTAGCACAGCCGACCACCTGTGTCAACGAACAAGATAAACCGGTTCTCCCGCCGTTGACAAGTTCGCCCGTCTCCCCGGTGTTGCGTTTAAGGGGCAACAGCCAAAAATGCTGCCGCCCCTTCTCATAATAATTAACATTTGCAACATTGATATAAAAAGTCGCATCTTGAATAATAATGCTGTGGGCAATCTATCCACACATAACAACTGAATAAAAATGTTCGACCATATTGAGACATAATCAATCGGAATCATCCGACACGGAATCATCACACCGGAAACACCGGACTGTTCCTCCACGCCTTTGGTTCTGTTGACGGGTGCTGTATGAAGCAGGCTCGGCTTTAAATTTTAAAACCGACTACATAGAACATCGCTTTGAAGCTTCGATCAAATCAAATATCAATAAAAACAGAAATAATAAAATTTTATATTTTATGCTACGAAGAACCCTCGTCACTCGACATACTGTTTATGCCATCGGACATCATTTTTTTTCTATTACCTTAAAGGAGCTGAAAAACTTTCGTTTTCAGCTCCAATCCTTTATAGTATTAATCGTTAAGATAAGATGCGTAATCTATATGAGTATTTGATAGCCTTACAGCTTTGACTATTACTGAACAGTTTTTTGAGTTAGCGGTAATAAGTCCGTTGTCATCCATACATATTACAAATGCATCAAACCGTATTTTATATGCCTTTTCAAGATGTTCTTTTACTTCTTCCATGCCGATTACATTATTGCATATTTCGGCGGCTTTTTTTATGCTTACCGTTGCATTATATGTATTTTCGATGTAATCGAAATAGTTGTTTGTCTGTAAAGCTTCGTCTGCCAGAGTATCATATAAATTTATCTCTTCAAGGACAGGTATAATTTCCTGTGCAGTTTCTTCAAGCTTCTCTTCAGATGCATTACACACTATACAAAGCCCGTTTTTATCAAACTTATGACCTGTTGCAGGACGGATGACTTCATTGCACACAACGCATTTTCCTGTGCTGAAGCAGTCTGTTTCGGGGCATATATGTCCGCCGTTTGCTATTTCCATAGAGAAGCTTTTTCCTGTTATATCACATATAAAGGTATATAAACCGCCTTCTTCACAGCTCGAGCCGTCTTCAAGTGTTATATCATAACGGTGCATAACTGTTTTTTCAAGCCCGACGGAAGCTCTTAAGGAATATCTTGCATCAGAAGCGGTAATTTTTGAGTCATAATCGGAATTTATATACGGGATTGCTTCCAATGAGAGTGATTCAAGTCCTACGGAGGTTCTCAATATTGTTCTTGCATCCGAAGCATTTATTTGTCCGTTCAAATCAGCATCCCCTAACGGATAAGCCGGTTTTTCGGACACGGCTTTATCACCGCTTGACAACTGATATGTATCTGTATAGGTTTTTGAGCATAATGTACAAGTAAGTGTGTAACTCAATGTCAGAGTGTCTTCTTCTGTAATTTCACCTTTTTCAACGGCTATAATATTACAGATGTAAAACTCTGTATCTGATGAAAAAGCATCAAGAAAATATCCGCTGAACATAAGTATATTTTCCGATAGTGTATGTGAATAAGTAAAATATATGTTGTCTTCTACTGAAAAATCTGGAAGTGAATCAACAGAAAATGAATATTTTTGTGAATCAGTCCCCTCGATGCTTAATGTATTGAAAACTGCAGAGTCGGAATTCAGAGTAAGATTGAAATCTATTCCCGTCAGTTTTTCAGACTCGGGGATATAAAGTGATATTATAAAGCCGTCGTCGTTTTTTGTTATGACAGCTTTCATTTCATGGGAAGGGGAGGCAGAAACAGAAAAAATAAAAGAATTTAATACCATAAATGCTGCCGTTATTATATAAACAGCCTTATGTATTATTCTTTTCATATATCTTACCTCCTTACAAAATCAGCCTCCGAAGTTTTGACGGAGGCTGAAGTGATATCTTATCAGTTCTTGATTAATCTTATGAGCTCCTGAATGATAACAAAGAATCTTGTGCTTCTGAGTGCGAAAATGAATTCCTTGAGTGTATCCTTATCCTTTTCGTAATCAAGCTTTTCTTCACCGTTATCAATTGTAAGTGCCTGTGTGATTGTAAGACCGCCTTCACCGAAAATTTCAGCTCTTACATAGAGGAAATCTTCTGCGCCTTCAATTGTATCAAGATCAAGGGTTACGGGCTCGTCACCGATCTCTGCGGTCATTATAACCTTTCCGTTTGCAATCCACTGAAGAGTATGTGCTCTTTCAGCTTCTACGGTTATCTTGTGACCGTCAACCTCTACCTTCGTGAACATAGGATGCTCGATTCCCTGATTTGCAACACTGAAGCCTTCCTTGGGGCCTATTTCAAAATCGTTGCCTCTGAGTACTTTTGTTGTCATAAAGAATGCACCGTTCATCATTGTTTTCTTGATGTTGTCTACATTGTTTTCTTCCATCATAAATGTCATGAAAGAAGTGTCTATAGTTCCTGTATGATGTGCGTCTGTGTTAGCATAACCGATTATTGTTTTTCCGTAGGGAAGTGCGAACATCAGCATATTATCCCAAAGAATTCTGTCATAACCTGTTGTGCCGTTTCTTTCATTGAAAACTTCTATTCCGTAGCAGGAATCATATCTTAAAACAAGGTCTGTTAAGAATTCAACACTTTCAGGGTCATTTACGATATCGGGGTTAGCATTTGATTCAAGCCAGTCACCGGGATGGTTGATGTGAGAAATACCGCCGTTTTCTTCTGTAAATTTAATAGCAAGCTCGAAGCCGTTTTCAAATCCGCCGAAATTGTTACCCGTATCAGCGGGAAGGAAATATGCATTCACATGGCACTTTGTAAGTGTCATATTGTTAAGCTCATTTGCACCTGTAACACAGGTCATACCCTTGCCTCTGTTGTTGTATGTGCCGCTTGTGATACCTTCAAATTCTTCATCGGTAAGCACTGCAAGTGTGTTTCCGAGAAGAGGCTGATAGGAATAAAGAAGAACCCTTGCAGGTTCCTTATTCCATTCAACACCCGTAACACCGTGGTCAGCATTTGCAAGGAAATCATAACCCTGTGCATAGTATTCCTTAACCATTGTTGCAAGGTCTACATCTGCATCGGAATAGGTTGTATGGGAATGAAGTGTGCCTTTATAAGCACCCCATGCATTTTCACCATCCCAGATAACATTTTCATAGGGAGATACAACAGTATAATCTGTTTCAGCTGCATTGACAGCAATAATTCCCAGCTGCATAACAAAAAGGATACTGAGTATCAGGCATAATGTTTTTTTTAAGTTTTTCATAATTCTCTTTTCCTCCATATATTTATTAATTAAATAATACTAAAAAACGGACATTAAGTCAACAAATTTGTGCATTATTTTGCATTTATTCTGCATTTATTCTGCATTTTCCTTGTTTGGGTCGGGCAAATCAACAATTGTGTATGTTCTTCCCAATGCAGGTATAACCTTATTTATTATGTCATCTGTTGAAAGCTTTAATGTAGATGTATTTACGCAGGGATGGACTCCGATCTCCTTAAGAGAAAGCAGGTCTTTATCTATAAGAAGCTGAACAGCCTTCTCTTTGTCGTTCATAAGGCCCATAATACTTACTGAACCCGGTGTTATATCAAGAAACTTTTCCATATTTTCGGCACTTCCGAAGGAAAGTCTTGAGGAATTTATCTGTTTTGATAAAAATTTCGTCTTGAATGCCTTTTTTCCGGGCATAAGCAGAAGATAAAATGAAGTCGCCTGAGCGTTGCATAAGAAAAGATTCTTACAAATTTCTGCTCCGAGTGTTCCTTCAATTTCTTCACATATTTCCATTGTATCTGCCACATCGTGGTCAACGCCGTAAACAGGAATATTGTTTTGTTCCATAAAGGAATAAACTCTTGTTTCCTTATCCTGTCTGCCTGCAAGCGGCGGTACAGATGTGAACGGTTGAGATATATTCATTATTTTAACTCCTGTGCTATTTTTATAAGCTTCTGAAAACGGTGGTTAACTCCCGAAACAGTCAGTGCTTCAGAAAGCATTGACGCAATTTCGCTGTTGCTCAGCTCTCTGTTATTGTATCTGAGCTTTGCGATTTCACGAAGCTCGGGAGGGAGAGAGTCAAAGCCAATTTTTTCTTTTATTTTCGCAATAGCCTCATATTGCTTTGTTGCGGCAGCAATAGTTCTCGCAAGATTTGCATTTTCAAAATTTACCTTACGGTTTACAGTATTTCTTATGTCCTTGACGATTTTTGCTTGCATATATGCTATGGAGTTCTCCATAGCCCCCATTATTGCCAGCACATCCTCAATATCGGAGGAGTTCTTGAAATATACGGTATATGAGCCGCTTCGCTGAGTTATTTTTGGGGTTGGTTCATATTCATCGAAAACATGGGAAAGGTCATCGCAAAGACCTTTTGCGGAAACCGAAAACTCAAGGTGATATTCCTTTTGGGGATCTGTTACGGTACCGCAGGCAAGAAAAACACCCCTTAAAAAGGCACCGTAACAACAGGGCTCCTGAATATTAGCAAAATTCACCCTTCTTTTTACGCTGTTATCGGATACTCCGAGCTTTTCAAAAACGGGTGTCAGTATGCTTTTGTCTGTGACGGTAACCTTGAATTTTCCTCCGTCTGTCTGCATCGGTTCAATGCTTTCAGATGAAAAGAAAGTGATTGCATCGCAGTAAGCATCTGCGATTGCACGGTTTTCTGTCAGTATAGACAGCTCTTTTGAGGAAAAAGCCCTGCCGAAAAGCAGAAGCCCATAGCTTAAGGCATGCTTACAACAGGGATTTGATTCCAATGAAAGCAATTCATTTTTAACTTCACTTGAAAATGACATAACTTCAGTCCTTCAATATTTCCACTTCGGGTTCAAGTAAAACACCGTGTTCTTTCAGTACGGTTTCTTTTATAATATCCATTAAAGAGAGCACATCTCTACAGGAGGCACTCCCTTTATTCACAACGAAGCCTGCGTGTTTTGTGCTGACTTCAGCAGCCCCAACAGCTTTTCCCTTGAGTCCGCATTCGTCAATATGAGCTGCAGCGTAGCCTACGGGAGGTCTTTTAAATGTGCTTCCCGCACTTGCTTCATAATAGGGCTGTGAAGCAGTTCTCTTTGCCATAAGCTCATCCATTTTTGCTTTTATTTCATCGTAATTTCCCGACTCAAGCTTAAATACTGCCCCCGTTATGATTCTGCCGTTTTTCATAAAGGAAGTGTTTCTGTAGGAAATTTCCAAATCATCTGCAGGTGTTTCTTTTAAATCTTCGCCGTTTTTATCAATGCTTCTTACCGAATAAAGACAGTTTTTTATCTCTCCGCCGTATGCACCTGCATTCATGAACACGGCACCACCAACACTTCCTGGGATTCCGTATGCAAACTCAATTCCCGTAAGTGATTTTTCAAGTGCGAAATTACAAAGACGGATAAGAGAAACTCCGGCATCGCAGGCAATAATTCCGTCTCCGAGATATATGATATTCGTAAGACCGCTCATAAGCTTGATAACAATTCCCGAAAGACCGTCATCGCTTATAAGCACATTACTGCCGTTTCCGAGAATATGAACGGATATGCTTCTATCCTTCGCATAACGAAGTATGTTACAGAGCACCTTTTCTGTTTTCGGAATTACAAGAATTTCTGCAGGACCGCCTATCTTAAAGGAGCAATGATTTTTTAAAGGCTCGTCGCACAGTATTTTACATTCAGAATTGCTGAAGTTTGCGGAAAATGATTTCTGCAAGTCGGTCATTAAGTATTTCTCCTTAAGAGTACAAGTGATTATTCGTCGAGAAGAGCAGCACCGATGATACCTGCATCGTTACCGAGCTCTGCTGCAACAAGCTGAGTCTGTTTCTTTGCGTGAATGGAATAAATCTCGCCGGCTAAAAGCTTTCTGACGGGAGTAAGAAGATTTTCTTTTTCGTTACCTACACCGCCGCCGACGCAAACCATTGAGGGCTGGAAGGTGTTTATGATATTTCCGATACCGCAGGCAAGCATTGCAACATAGTTATTTACAACTGCCTGTGCTGTTGCATCGCCCTTTCTCATAGCATCAAATGCTGTTCTGCCGTTGACTTTGTTTATGTCTCCGCCTACGATATCCCACATAAGAGAGTTGTAGTTCTTTTGCATAGCTTCCTTTGTCTGTGAGATAAGTGCAGTTGCAGAGGAATATTTTTCCCAGCAGCCTTTTCTTCCGCAGTTACACTGAATTCCGCCGTACACAATAACGGTGTGACCCATTTCACCTGCAGCGTAGTTGACACCTGTAACGAGCTTTCCGTTAACGATGATGCCGCTGCCGACACCTGTACCGAGTGTGATCATTATGAAATCCTTTACACCCTTGCCGCAGCCTGCAACCGCTTCACCGAGAGCTGCACAGTTGGCATCATTATCAAAATAAACCTTCTCGAAGCCTGTTCTTTCTCTTAAAAGCTTATAAGCGGGAACATTATCGAATCCGAGATTGTTTGCAAATTCAATAAGCTCCTCGCTCTTGTTCACTGAACCGGGAGTTCCGACGCCTATTGAAATAATATCATCGTTTGTGATATGTATCTGACTCATAGCTTCTTTTATAGCGTCAGCCATATCGTCAAAAATACCTTCTGCTGCTCTGGGAGCATTTGTTTTTCTTGATGCCTTTGCAACTATTTTATTGTTTTCGTCAATAATGCCGACAACAATGTTAGTTCCTCCGAGATCCACACCTATTCTGTACATAATTATTAACCTCCGTTTATAAAATTCTCTGTTTTTGAGAAAAATTTAATGCCATATTTCAATTACATTTGATTTCTTGTCTTCCTCGTCATCATCGTCTGCCATACCAAGACCTTGAAGAAGCTCTTTTGTTGCATTATAACCCATTCTCTTCTGACGGTTATTCATAGCCGCACATTCGATTATGATAGCAAGGTTACGGCCCGGCTTTACGGGAACCGTTATCGCAGGAATCTTTATTCCGAGAATCTCCATAAACTCCTCTTCGAGTCCAAGTCTGTCGTATACCTTGTTTTCATCCCACAGCTCAAGATTGATTATAATGTCTATTTTTTCCGTCATTTTGACAGCACCGACGCCGAAAAGATTTTTTGCGTTGATAACGCCTACACCGCGAAGCTCCATAAAGTATCTTATATTATCGGGTGCAGAGCCTACAAGGCTTTTGGAAGATACTCTTCTTATTTCAACCGCATCGTCGGCAATAAGACGGTGACCGCGGTTTATAAGCTCAATTGCCGTTTCACTTTTACCGACACCTGAGTTACCTACAATGAGCACACCTTCGCCGTATACTTCAACAAAAACACCGTGACGGGTGATGCGTTCTGCAAGCTCAACTCCAAGGAATGATATGAGGGTCGACATACATCCCGAGGTGGAATCGGCAGAGCCGAGAACGGGTACCTCATTCTGTTTTGCAAGCTCCATAAAGTCATCGGCAGGCTCAATGCTCCGTGTGCTGATTATACAGCTCGGCTTATATGAGAAGAAATGCTCAAGACATTTTTTTCTCTTTTCTTTTGTAAGGCTGTCAATAAAGCCGAATTCGGTAAGTCCGAAGAACTGTATTCTTGTAGGGTCAAAAAAATCGTGAAATCCTGCAAGTATCAGCCCCGGACGGTTAACATCCTTTGATTTGATATATATATCTTCAAGACTTTTTGGGGTGTAAAGCACCTGCAGGGCATTGTTTTTGACAAGTTTCTGCAGGGAAACTGAATATTCAAGTGGCATAAAAACATCCTTTCAGCTATTCAGCGGGGCTGTATTTCTGTATTGTATTCTCTTTGACTTTGTACGTAAAGCCCGCATCAAGCTGTACCTGTGCACCGTTGGTCAGTGTGATAAAAACAGTTGAACGGGAACGGTTATTTATTATTGCAGTATTGTTTCTAACCAATATTTTTGATATATCACCGTTTTTTATGTCAAGAATTATATCCTTGCCCTCAACATAGATGCTGCCCGTTTCACTTCTTATTTCTGCTGTTATATTGTTGCCCTTCAGTATCAGACTATCGGCTTTTGCTTTTGCGGTGAAGCCATTATCGGCTGCATTTACTACCAATGCTTCGACCTCTGAATTGAGAGTCAGCGAACCTGTCGTGCTGACTGCTATGGTTTTTGCAGTATTATCTGTGTGTTTTATTGTGATATCCTCTGTTCCGAAGTATGAGACAGAAGCCACATCAGGGTCCTTTAGTAAAGAAGTGAATTCAGCTGAGTTTTCCGTGCTTTTTGCAGATTCCGTTGAGGAGAGATGTTCCTCAATAAGAGAAAGCTCTTCTTTTATATCTATCGGCTCATTTCCGCTTATCTGCGTTGCTTCTTCGGGTACAGATTCATTACAGCAGGTAAAGACGCAAGCTATGAGCATAAGGATAAGGACAGCGGCTGACAATTTTCTTTTCATTCCGTTTCCTCCTCGATATTGAATATTGATTCTGATAAAGCCGGAGTTGACCTCCGGCTTTAGAGTGCTATTTAGCTTATTCAGCCGTTGTTGTTTCTTCTTCAGCTGTAGTATCTTCTGCAATTGTTTCTTCTGTTGCAGAGGTCTGTTCGGCTGCAGATGCTTCTTCTGTTGATGTTGCTTCATCGGAGGCAGTTTCTTCTGCTGTTAACTCTTCTGTTGTCTCTTCAACAGTATCATTGTCATCTTCTTCTGTTTCATATTCAAAGGAATAATTTGTGTTAAGTGTAAGATTAAAAACAATTTCGATTTCACCGTAGGATTCAAGTGCTCCTACGCCCTGTGCCTTTGCTGTAACCTTCATATTCTTCTGGAAGTTTACAAATGAAATTCTGTTTTCTTCAAGGTCAGCATCGGATGTGATAAGGCAGTTAAGGTATTCGATTTCATAGTCGGAAACAGCTATATAATCCTTAACAACTTCAAAATTCTTAAGAACTGCTTCCTTATCCTTGGGTGTGCCGAAAACGCTTTCGATTGTTGCATCTTCAGCATAAATGATTGTTGTTTCTTCAACAGCTTCGCCGTTTTCGTCTGTTGATGCCTCAACATTTTCGCCGAGAACTGTTTCATTTGCAAAATAATTAAATGTAAGGTGAAGAATGTTGTCGCTTATGTAGGTTTCGGTAACAACATTACCTTCTTCGTCTTCTGCTTCATTACCTTTTTCATCGGTAACATTTTCACTTGCAATATTTCTTGTAAAATTAAATTCAAGAACAGCAGCTTCATCAAGCTGATTAAGAAGAGATTCTGCACCCTTTTCAAGAACCTCAGATGTGCTGCCGGGCTTTGCAGACATAATGAAATTCTTGAGCTGCTTTGCTGCCGCATCAAGTGTGCCTGCTTCTTCACCGTCCTTGAAAACATCGGGTGTGCCTGCAGAGTAGCTTATACTTTCTGTTATCGCAGAAGCTTCATTTACGGAGGAAGCAAGGATTTCGTTGAATTCAGCGATAATCTTTTCTTCTTCGGGTGTTGCATATATCGTGGCCTGTGAAGCATTCAATGCATTTTCACGCATAGCTTCAAATATCGAACATGAGGAAAAAGAAAGTACAAGAAGTGTGATTACCATAAAAGAAATTACTGTTTTGATAGATTTTTTCATTTTAGTCAGGCTCCTTTTAAATTATACGCATTAAGTATAACAGAAAACTATGAAATTTGCAATAATATTATATATAAATATTTAAAAAATTACGGGAGCTGAAAAACAGCTCCCGTAAGAGTATCAATATTCTTTTTTAAGACCCTGTTCATCAAAGAGGAAAACTGTTTCAAGGGCAATTTCAACACCTTTTTCAATGGTTTTGAAATTAAGCAGATCAGGCTTATCAAGACGGGTGTGATAGTATCTCGGAGGCATGGGGTTCATTGCTGCCAATGTTGTAGCGTGAACACCGCCCTGTGTCATAGCAGCGGCATCAGATGCACCTGCGTAAACAGAGGAATATGTAATATTGATCCCTGCCAGCTCACCTGCTTTCTTTACAAGAGCACAAGCCTCTTCGCTGTGCTTTGTAATACCTGACATATCTTTGTTGTAAACAAACATATGCTCATAGGCTTCCATAGTGTCAATAGCAACAAAAACGGTTTCAATATCTGAATCTTTTTTGAACTCAGGGTGAAGCTTTGCTGCTGCTTTAGCACCTCGGAGACCTTCTTCCTCGGCACCTGAAAGCATTGCGATAACCTCTGTGTTTTCAAATCTTATGTTGTTGTCTCCTAAAAACTTGAGAACAGCGGCACCTGTCATACAGCCTGTGAGATTATCATTTGCACCTTCAACGCAGACCTTATAGTTCATAAATATGAGAAGAAAGATATATGCAGGTAAGAATGCACAGTTTATAAGAATAAGAACAGTGTTGATTTCACCTGATGCCAGCATATAAACTGTGGAAGCGAGTGTGTAGATAAGTCCTACTGTAGGATAAACATAAGCAATATACATCATAATTGCACCGCCCATATATGTAGGGCGCCATTCAATTGACGAGTCGGAATGGCCTGCAAGGATGATTCTTCTCTTTGTTTCACCTGAAGCTTTTCTTATGCAATATGTATTGTGAGAGGTAAGCTTTTTGAATAACGGGTCAATTACGGGCTTATAGAAAAGGAATTCTCCGAAAATCATTACAGCCGTAAGAACACAACACGCCAAAGAAACATAAGGTGCAAAGGTAATTGCAGGAATAAATATGTTTACTATTCCCGCGGCAAGGGAAATAAGCATTAAGATGCCTGCAAGTCTGAGCCAACCGAGGAATGCTCTGTGTGAAATCTGAAAAGATTCCTGCTTTACTTCGTCTGCGGCGTCGCCTATCTGCTTTGCAATAAAATTCTGTGCATCAAGCTCTGCCTGTGTTCCCGCTTCACGTGGGCCTATTTCCTGACACACCTTTTTTATTGTACGTGCGGAAAAATTTGCATACATCCGAAGACCGGATCTGAAATTTTGTATGCTTTCTGAAGCTCTCATAAACAAACTCCTTTGAATTGATAATAATAGGATTTTAGCATATTATCCGACACTTGTCGAGAATCAAACCGACTAAACATTTGCAAATTTATTGTAGAATATCAACAAAATATTGGTGAATTGTTGTTTTAAAAAAACAGAAGTAATATACTTCCCGTTCAGAAAGAATATTACTTCTTTGTCCAACAATGAGTCGGTTAAAATGATATCAGGCTAAAGGAGATTATTTCATACCCTTTTCGTAAGCCTCGATCATCTTCTTTACCATCTGACCGCCGACAGAACCTGCCTGACGGGAGGTAAGATCACCGTTGTAACCCTGCTTAAGGTTAACGCCTACTTCTGAAGCAGCTTCCATCTTAAACTTGTTGAGAGCTTCTCTTGCTTCGGGTACAAGACTTGAATTACTACCCTTCATCATATTTCACTCCTTTTGCAAAAAGTTTTGTTTTATTTGCATTAGTATTATGCACAGGGGTAAATGTAATATTACCTGACAATTTTCGGAAAAACTTTTGTTTCGGAAATTGTTTTCCTGTGCTGATAGTATTGTGAGCCGTGATAAAAATTTTATTATTGGAAAATAATTGCAAAGAAAAAACTGCGTCAAAAAAATCTGACGCAGTTAATATGCTATTTAAAAATAACATTAAATAGTCTGTTTATTACGGCAATAACCCTTTCAAAGCTGAATATTATATTTTTGAAGAATGAACGGAAGGTATCGCAGAAGCTTTCAGCTGCTTTAACCTCTTCGCCTGTTGCCGTTGAATCAAATACGAATGAAAATCTTCCTCCGGGAGCTGTATCGCCGTTTTCATAGAAGCTCATAGCATCTGTACCGAGAAGATTATCCGACCATTTGAAATTGAATTTAACCTCTTCATCTGTAAGTCCCAGAGCCGTTCTCGGTATTTCAAGCTGAAGGATATTGCCGTTTACACAGTAGTTTACTTTTGCAATTTCCTGAAATTCAAGCTCGCCGAGGCATTTTTCAAGACTTGCCTTGCCGTCTGAGGGGGAAAGTCTGTTTACGAGGAATTCGAAGCCCTCCCAGTTGGTTGAAATTCCGCTTTCATCAGTATCAATAAGAAGGCGCATCCAGTCGCTGTCCGTTTCAGGGGAGAGGTCTTCGGCAGTTTTTACATAGAAATAAATGCTTTCGCTGTCGTATGCCACCTTTGCCTGAACGATATCATTTCTCATAGTATCATTATTATAATAATATCCCATCCAGCCCTTTGAATCTCTGGATACAGAGCCTTCATAATGATTGTATTCGGGGTATACATCGTCCCACTGTGCGGTGTCGCCTGTAATATTAATGGTTTTTTCTGCTTCATTTTTTTCGGGTGCATCTGTTCCCTTGAATCGGCGGACATTTTCAACAAGTTGATAATAATAGTGGTCCTTCAGTATTCCCTTTGACGGCTCGATATCTCTCGAATATTCGGGACTGAATTGATCGGGGAAGGCATTTTCTACATTGCTCCATTCCTGAAATCTGCCTGCGATCCATTCGTTGAAGCCCGTAATGAATATAAATTCGGGATCCTGCTCAATGGCATAGTCCCATTGTTGCTGGAAATTAAGTCCGTAAAGCAAAGAGTTTTCAATATTTTTGTCAACTGTGATTTCTTTACCGCCGTAGGAATATGTATATGAAAAATAACCGTCAGTAAAGCTTCTGCCCTGAACCGTGCCTACGGGACTGTTCATAGCGGTGAGTCCGTATTCATTGGCATTCTGGGCAACTGAAACGCACATCTGCTCAACCTCGCCCGTTATGTGCTTTCCGAATTTTGTCTGGGGATAATCGGAGCACCAACCCCATGTGCTGTCCGTATATGAAAAATCGTCCGTAAAATATGTGGATTCATTATCTCTGAATGTAAAAAATTCAAGAATTTCTCTGTCCTTTTCCTCTTTTATATCAAGAGCTTTTACATCAGCCATAATAAGGGGCTTGCCCTCCCACATAAACCATAAATCTTTATATCTGCCAAGGCTGTAAAGGTTATCATAAAGGTCAATAAGCTGTGTGCGGGTATCCTCATTGCCGCCGAAATTCAGAATAAATGCCACATCGGGAGTGTTTACACCGTCTTCTCTTGCCTCGCTCCATACCTTAAGAAGAGTTTCATATCCTTCGGGCCAGACCATCGTGCCGTTGGTGGCATCAAAAATTACCGTGTCAATATCCGCATCTGCAAGAAGCTCCGCGTGTTTTCTCAAAACATATTCATCGGTATTTGTGTAAAAGCCATATAAGGGCTCGTCCCAGAAATGAGGTCTGCCGTCATAGGTATTGTTCCATGCAGGATGCTCCCAGTCGTTTACGGCTTCGGGATAAATGTCGAGCACGCTTCCGGTTGTAACGGGAGTTGTATCATTGACCCACGGGTAATGCCATATCCAGTAAAACATACCCACAAATCTGTCATCTCTTCTGCTTCCCGTATCTTCGTAAGAAGAAAGAGTTCTTCCGAGACCGTCGGTTGCCGCCCATGTGGTAGGTTTTATTTCACCTACAGCTTCGGCAGATACCGTAAGCGAAGAGAAGCTCATTAAAAAAACAGCAAGAATAAGTGCGATTGCTTTTTTCATAATTATTCCCCTTTATTTTTCAGTTTCCGTATGAATTTATAATGCTTTGTGCAATTTCAATTTTCGTCCTTCTTGATTCCATGGCACGTCT
Source organism: uncultured Ruminococcus sp. (assembly GCA_964440255.1). Lineage (GTDB taxonomy): Bacteria > Bacillota > Clostridia > Oscillospirales > Acutalibacteraceae > RUG806. The sequence continues at coordinate 16,235 of CAYTRD010000009.1, forward strand.
TTCAATATATTTATGTGCCTGTTCCTCGGACATTCCGAAGGAGCTTATAAGTATCATTTTTGCACGGCTGAAAACTTTAAATTCTTCAACCTTTGAAATCTCCTCTTCTTCCGTGCTTTCAAGCTTATAAAGCTTTCTGCCTGTGGAAATAAGTAACAGCAGTGCTTCCGAAAGTGTTGCGGAATCCGTTTTTTCGGATAATGTGAAGATACCGTGGGGAGAAGCCTTTTCCGTCATCCGGCTGAAAAGCTCTTCTTTTGAAAACAGCAGAACGGCATAGAATCTTTTGTCGGCACACTCTGTTGCGAAATCCAGTCCCAGACCGTCTGAGAGGGGAGTGTTGATGATGATTACGGATATATCCTTTGTCATAAGAAGCTTCTGAGCTTCTGAAATGCTTGAAGCAAATAAGATTTCATCAAGACCGCACCCTGAAAGATAAGGTGAGGTCAATGTGAAAAATTTCTTAAAACTGCTGACAATAAGTGCATTAAAGCCTTTTTTCATATCCGTAGTCACCTCCCTTTTCGTAAAAAAACTTTACAATAAACCTGTTGTGTTATATTATATACTAAATATCATACAAATTCTACTATATTTTTTTGAAACCGAAAAAACAGCGGGGTGAAAAGCCGTGAGTAAAAAACTTTCAATGTATATTCTTACCGATACCCATTATCTTTCAAAAAGAATGTGGGAGGAATGCGAGCATATCGACAACCGTGAAAAGGGCGATCAGATTGCAATTAAAAGCACACCTGAAATACTTCGTTCATTTTTTAAGAAAATAATTGAAGATACCGAAACGGAATATGTGCTTATAACGGGCGACCTTATCAACAACGGTGACAGGATCAGCCATGAGGATTTTATGAATGAACTGAAAATTCTCACAGATGCAGGAAAAAAGGTGCTTGTTACCTGTGCCACTCATGACTATGCCGGACTCGGGGACGATGAAAACATTTTCAGTCCCGTTTATTACACAAAAGACGGCTGCAAGCCTGCCGAAAGAGTATATAAAACCGAGCTGCCCTCGCTTTATTTTGATTTCGGTCATAAATATGCAGACAGCATTGATGAGGAAAGCGGTTCATACTCCGTACCCTTTGAGGGGGGCTTCCGACTTATTGCCATATATGATAACGGAAACGGCAGAAGTCATTGCGGACTTTTTGAAAAAGGCTTCAATTGGCTTGAAAATGAGATAAAAAAAGCTAATGAGAAAGGGGAGTGGGTATTTCTTGCGGTGCATCACCCTGTTATTTCTCCTTGGCCCGTATATAAAGCTGTTGCAGATTTTGAAATGTTCGGCGGCTATAAAAAGCTTAGTGAGATGATGTGTGAAAACGGTGTTAATGTCATATTTACGGGGCATACCCATGTTCACGGTATTAAAAAATATGAGGATGAAAAGGGCAGATTCTTTTATGATATAACAACCTCTGCTATTCCGTCTGCTATGGGTAGAATGAGGAAGGTTACTTTTGATAAGAACGAGGGTAAATGCTTTGTCGAAAGCATCGGAATTAAAAAAATTGAAGATTATGACACAAACGGTCTTTCTGCAAGGGAATATATTTATTCTCTCAATTTTATAGGGCTTATTGAAAAAAGTATTCCTCTTATGGATACCGATTGGGAAAGGTTCTGTCATAATATCGACCGCGTCGCAAGCATTCCGTTTTTAAGAAAGCACCCCCTTATTTCAAAAACGGCAATAAAAATATTTCTGAAAATTAAAATGACCCTTCCCGCACGCTTCGGAAAAAAAGCAGGCGGTGTTACAAGGGAAGATATGAAGTATCTTAAGAATCTGTATTTTAAGGATGTGCTTATAAATATCGTATCCCGTGTATTTTCGGGAAACGGCCCTTATCCTCCCGAAACCGCAGAATACAGAGCACTTACGGGAAGTGTTATCAGAGGTGTGAAGCTTCTTAAAATTTTCGGTGTTGATATAGATAAGCTTATCCCCGGTGATGAAAATGCACTTGAAACTCTTGAACATTTTCTGTATAATGACCGTACAGGTGATGATGATTCAATAATAATTGATATGGAGAAATGAAAAAAATGATAAGATTTGACTGCGATTATCTTGAAGGAGCACATCCGAGAATACTGGAAGCTCTCGTTAAAACAAATTTTGAACAGACTCCCGGTTACGCTGTAGACCATTACTGTGAGGAAGCAAGAGCACTTATAAAAAAAGAATGTAATGCCGAAAATTCCGATGTTCATTTCATTACAGGCGGAACAGGTACAAATACGACCGTGATTGCAGCGGCTCTTCGTCCCTATCAGGGCGTAGTATGTGCTGTTACGGGACATATAAATGTGCATGAAAGCGGTGCGATTGAAGCTACGGGACATAAGGTTATCGGACTTCCCTCCGATGACGGAAAACTCAAAGCTGAAATATTTGATGATTACTGCAAAAAATACTGGGCTGACGGTACATATGAGCATATGGTTCAGCCTAAAATGCTTTATATTTCACAGCCTACAGAAAACGGCACGCTTTACAAGGCAGATGAGCTTAAGAAGCTTCGTGAGATATGCGACAAATATTCAATGTATTTGTATGTGGACGGAGCAAGAATGGGTTACGGACTTATGGCTGAGGGTAATGATGTCACACTGCCCCTGCTTAATGAGCTCTGTGATGTTTTTTATATCGGCGGTACAAAGGTCGGTGCTCTTTTCGGCGAGGCTCTTGTTATAAAAAATGAAGACATCAAAAAAGATTTCCGCTATATGCAGAAAAGACATTGCGGAATGTTTGCAAAGGGCAGACTTTTAGGGCTTCAGTTCAGGGAAATGTTCAAGGACGGTCTTTACTATGAAATGGGTGCAAACGGAATAAAAACTGCATACAGAGTAAGAGATGCTTTTAAGAAAGCAGGCTTCCCGTTCCTTTATGAATCGAATACGAATCAGCAGTTCCCTGTGCTTCCCGATACGGTTCTTGATATGCTTTCCGATAAATTCTCCTGGGATTATTGGTGCAGAGTAGACGAAGAGCACTCCTGTGTAAGATTCTGTACATCATGGGCTACAACGGAAGAATATGTAAAGGCACTTGAAAACGAGCTTGAAAAATTTACTTGTAAAACCGAATAAAATGAAGGTCTGTATCATAAAAGCGATACAGACCGTTTTTTGTTGAAAATTTTTTGTGAAAAGCCTTGTAGCTTGAAGTTATAAAGCATAATTTCCGGTTTCAGACAAAAAAAGATGTACCCGATGAAAGGTACATCTTTCCGATTGTTGATAAACTATCATTTATGCACAGTAAAAAAATACAGCCGATAACTCCGAAACACAGCGGTACCCACCGTTATTTATATAATTGTGCGGGAGTTTGTCATCAATCAAGGTTGCCTTTTCTCAGTGAAATCAGGCTCTGGACTTTGCAAAGCATTCGCTGCAAAGAACAGCTCTGTCATCACGGGGCTTGAAGGGAACCTTTGCCTCGCCGCCACACTGGCTGCAAGTAGTTACAAAGAATTCTCTTTCGCCTTTAGCAGCCTGCTTGCGTGCTACACGGCAATCCTTGCAACGCTGGGGTTCGTTAACGAAACCTTTTTCTGCGAAGAATTCCTGTTCGCCTGCGGTGAATACAAATTCATTACCGCATTCCTTGCATGTGAGAGTCTTGTCTTCGTACATTTTGCTACCTCGCTATAAATTTTTTTACCATACTAAAAGCAAGTGTGGTATATATCACACAGTAAAAACTGTTATGATCGGTCTTCATCAAGAAAGCCTTTAAGCTTAAAACGTATACGCTGAATTGCATTGTCAACCGATTTCTGGGATATTCCGAGCTTTAGTGAAATTTCTTTATAGGACATATCCTGTAGAAACAAACGGATAACTGACAGCTCAAGTGCCGATAATTCTTTCTGCAAGAAGCAGTTAAGAGCTTCCTCGGTTTCATTGGAAATGAATGAATCTTCAACCGACTGTGTTGCGGGAATGACCGTTTCATCAATGGAAAGAAGATTGCCGAAGGGAACATTCTTTTTTGAATTCGATGCTTTGATCGCAGCTTTTATCTGATTGCCGATACAAACGGCAGCGTAAGTTCTGAAAGAAGCTTTCTTTTCGGGACGATAAGAATATATTGCAGACAGAAGCCCTAAAAGACCCTCCTGATACAGGTCGTCTTTGTCAAGCAGTCCGAGAGCACAGTAGGCAGCAAATTTTGAAAAGAATACGGAAGCGGTTTTTTCGGTATATTCCTTGAACCTGTCCAACAAACAGGTTTCCGCCGTCGTTTCTCCGGATTGAGCAAGCTTTACCAATTCTTCGTCTGTCGAGCGTAATAAATCACTTGTATATGAGAACATATAGTCTCCTTATTATGATATACGAGTTCACTATACTTTAATTTTTTTTGTTTGTCAAGTATAAATCTCGGAAATTTGCTTATTTTTTACTATATTTTGCACCAAAAATCGTAAAATTTTATGAAAAGAGTAATTTTTTTTGATATTTATGTTAATCTGCTGTTAAAAATACTCCTGTTTTTGGAACACCAAAAATAAGAAAAAATCTTACGATTTATCAACCCCCCTACACCCAAGCTTGGTGGAATCGGTGTTTCTTGATATATGCAAATTGCTCACTTTTGCGAGCAATTTGCATATGTAATAAGAAAAAATCTTACGATTTATCAACCCCCTACCCCCAATCTTGGGGGCTGTAGGTGTTTCTTGTTATAAGCTAAATTGCTCACAATGCGAGCAATTTCCTATATAATAAAAAATACCCGTAAAAGATAAGCTTTTACGGGTAGATTACACTTTGATTTATTTTTTATCAAAAAAGGTTTCCGAAGAATCTGCCGATAATTGCAAACCAATTGTTGAATTCTGCAAAGAGGAAATCAAGAACACCGAGATCCGTATATAAACCTTTTACTACTTCGGATGTGCCTGCTTTTTCGGATGCATCAAGAAGGAATGCCTGTGTATAAACGATACCGCCTTCGCCGAATACTTCAACTCTTACATAATCACCGAGAACATCTGAATAATCATTGAGATCAAATGTTGCTTCGCCGGCCTTCTGTGTGCAGATAAGCTCTCCGTCTGAGATCCATCTTACGATAAGAGCGTCTGTTGTGGATATCGTGATTTCATCAGTTGCTTCATTTACAGTGATTTTTGTGATACGGGGATCAGCTTCAGCAGTATTATATCCGTTGTCATCAAGAGTGCTGTATGTAATGCCGATGCTTTCGTCTGCAGCATATTCGCCGTTTTCAATGCCTTCAATCTTAGCAAGCATTTCTTCGGCTGTGGAGTTTACTTTATTGTAAAGCTCTGTTTCGCCGTAGAATTCCTTGAGGGCTGCTGCGATATCACAAAGCTCATCATAGTTGCCCAGACAATGGCTTGCCGCAAAGAATTCGCCGTTTTCAAGACAAGCCTTAAGAGCGGGAGATGTCTGTTCCTCTAAAAGAGCGAGTGTGTAGCCGGTGTCAATAACACTAAGCTGATGTGCGTCGGATGAAGCTATAGCATAAACATTTTTACCGGTAGCAGAGAATCTCTTGAGGAGCACATCCCAAAGAATTCTGTCAAAGCGTGTTCTGTTATCACCCTTGGAGTTCATATCTATACCGATACAGGTATCGTATCTGTCGAGAAGAGAAGCAAATTTGTTTATGTAATAATTATATACGATGTTATTTTCGTTATAAGCATCCTCTGAACGGAGCTCATATCTTGCTTTTGTGTATTCACCGGGATGATTGATAACGCTTACACCACCGAGAGCATGGACACCCTTGACTGCATCTTCATAGGTCGTTACCGAGTTATCGCAATGGTCAACGAACCAACTGTTTACATGAGCATTGACGGAAACTGCATTGTTCTCAATACCGTAGGGAACACGAAGCATTTTTGTTCCGTCCTCAAGCACAAGATAATCGTCACCGTTGTCAGCTGTGCCGTATGTATAAGCAATACCGTTGTCGAAGGTGCCTGATGAGCCGAGAGCGACAATCTCACCCTCTGTTTTTCCTATGAGACTCATAGCACCGTAGATAAGCTTGTTTTCGCTGCTTTCACCCCAGGAATAGTTAACAGTTCCGTGGTCGGTGGTGGCAACGATATCGAAGCCTGCTTCAACGTGACGCTCAATGGATTCTTTCTGTGTGTCATCACCGTCACTTGCATTTGTATGGGAGTGAAGTCCTGTTTTGTATGCAGTTACAGTATCCCAGTTGATGTTTTCATAGGGATTGGTAATTTCATATGAACCGTCCTCTTCTGCTGCAAAGGAAAGCATTGCAAAGGGAAGGCACATAGCAGCTGCAAGTAAAACAGCAATTACAGATTTGATGTTTTTCATAATTTCTTACCCCTTTTAGTTTGTTTTTGTAATATTTTAACACATTAATTATCTGTGTTCAATATTTTTTTTTGATTTTTTTGATACTGTGCACGCTGCGGCATAAACCGAATCGGCACCGAAAATGAGTAAGGTTTTTGCAGCTTCTCCAAGCGTCGAACCGGTTGTCGCAACATCGTCAACAATAAGTACTCTTTTGTTTTCGAATAATGCTGTGTTTTCTTTGACAGGCTCAAAGGCTCCCAAAAGATTTCCTGTTCTCGCCGTTTTCTTAAGGTTATGCTGGAAGGAGGTTTTGTAAATCTTTTCCAGAAGCGGTACGCAGTCTATCCCCGAAAGCTCCGATATATTACGGGCTATAAGCTCGGACTGATTATAGCCTCTTCTGAATTTTGCAAGGCGACGCATAGGAATAAATGTAATAATATCGATTTCCGTGAGCAGTTGCCTTTCTTCAAGAAGTGTGTGCAGCAGCTTTGCGTAGGTTCTTGCTATATCGGGTCGGGCACGGAATTTCAGCTTGAATATAGTTTTTACAGGTGTTGAGTCATAATAAAATGCTGCTACAAATTTATCAAAAAACTGTTTTTTACGGCAAATACAGTCTTCGGCGGACAAACCGCATATGTCACATTGTTTTTTGTCTGAAGCATAATGCAGTACCAGCTTTTCACACCTTATGCAGACAGGAGAAGCTCTTCCTGTTAATCCGTCACAACCGCAGCATCTGGGCGGAAAGAATATATCCTTAACGGGAGTATTTTTCATATGAGAGAATTTTCCTTGAGAAGTCTGTTAAGTCTTGCAACGGGAAGGCCCATAACATTGTAATAATCACCGAATATCCCTTTTATCATAATGCTGCCTTTTCCCTGAATTCCGTATGCCCCCGCTTTATCAAACGGCTCGCCGGTTTCAATATATGAGTTGATATCCTCATCTGACAACGGATAGAATGTTACTTCTGTTTTATCGGCAAAGCAGAGTTGTTTGTTTTTTGCAATAACGCACACTCCTGTATAAACGGTATGTATTTTTCCGGAAAGGGAAGAAAGCATCCGAAAAGCATCATCACGGTTTTTTGGCTTCCCGAGAATTTTTCCGTCAAGCACTACTATCGTGTCTGCGGAAATAACCGTATCATCCGGATGGCTTTCTGCTACTGCTTCACCCTTTAACACAGCAAGTGCTTTTACCGTTTCTTCCGGTGAAAGAGAAGGGTCGGTAACTTCCTCGGCATCCGAAACCTTAACGGTGAAATCTTCTGTTATAAAGCCCATAAGCTCTTTTCTTCTGGGCGATTGGGATGCAAGTATTACAGCCATAGCTTATTCTCCGAGAATTTTTTTAAGAGCAGCAGAAAGCTGGTCGGGACAGGATGTGGGTTTGAAACCGCATTTGATTCCGGAAAGTCTTTCAATAACATCGTTTGCATCCATTCCCTTTACGAGAGCAGATATGCCCTGTGTGTTACCCTTACAGCCGCCGATAAAACGGACATTTTCAATAATATTATTTTCATTAATATCAATTTCTATTTCTGCAGCGCAGGTGCCTTTTGTCTTATAAGTGTGTACCATAAATTGCGTCTCCTTACATCATTTCTTCATCTGAATCCGAAAAGAATGATTTTATGTCATTCCATTTTGATTCTATTTCATCTATTGAATCGTCTGCTGCTTCTTTTATTGTGGTGTAGATAGAAAACAGACGGTTCTTTTTGCCGTTATTATCTCCGAGAAAGTCATATTGCGATTTTATTTCAATATATTGCCTTTTCATTTCATTCTTAAAGTCGATGAATTTATCACCGCTTGCAAGCAGCTCTTCATATTTGTTTTCTGCAGCATCCCTTACAAGCTCTGCTTTTTCCGTAATCGTATTTTTAAGAGCAGAAAGCTTTGTCATCATTTTATTGATATCCGTGGCGGCTTTTACGGTGAAAATAAGGTCAACCGTAAATACCGCAAGTATAACAAAAACTGCAACGGTTCTTATATCCTGACTTATGAAGCTCAGTATGTATCTGTACATAGGTGCGATAATATAAACATATACGAATGCGAATATTGCCCAGTAGCAGGTATGCTTGAAGCATATTCTTCCGTGCAGATTAAGGAAATTATTTGAATAATCCCACCAACGTGCGTTGAAGAGCTTTTCCATAATATAGCTTGTGGCATATTCAACAGTATCAGCAAGCACCATACCGAGGATAAGCACCAAAATAAGCCGTTTTTCAATGGGCTCTGCCAAAGGGACAAGAATCAGGTCAAAAACAAGACAGCCCGTTCCGTATATGGGACACATAGGACCGTACAAAAAGCCGCTGTTTATTATCCGTTTTTCGCCAAGGGAACGGTAGGTACATTCTATCGCCCAGCCCATGGCACTGAATATGAAAAACATAAAGGTATAATTGATTACCGTATCAAACATTTTATTTCTCCGTCAGTTGTTCATTGTTGAATTAATGAAATCAAGCTTTTGCTCAAAAAGCTTTTTCTGATGCTCATTTTTTGTAATTTTCATTTCCTTTGAAGCACAGTATTTATCGGAAAAAGTGACGATAAAGCCCTCTAAAGAAGAGGGGGGCAGGGGAGTGAGAGGCCACATATGTCTTAAAATAATGCGTTCCTCTTTTTTTGTTATATCGGGATTGAGCAGTCTTGCATTGAAAACGGCAAATTTCGGATGTCTGAAGCCGTGGGGACGGTGGCTGTAATCGGGGTCGTGCCAATCGTAGTAAACAAGGTCGTGCAAAAGTGCTCCTCTTGTGGCTGCTTTAACATCAAGCGACAATTTTTTTGACAGCACATAGCTCATATATGTAACTGCTCTTATGTGGTCAAGACGGTTAGCATCGCTGTGCTGAGGATACTGCCGCATCGACTGAACCTCATCTGTGCAGTAAAGGTCTCCTATGTATGAAAAAAAGTCCGTATCCTTTTCGGGGGAGAGGGTATAAGATTTTGCGAATATATCAAAAAGTTTTTCCATTTCTGTCATCCTTAGAAAAATAACATATGAAGTAATAATATCATACACAAAGTAAAATATCAATCGAAAAGAAAGAAATATTTCTTAATATTGACTTTTTTAAAGTGTTATTATAAAATAATTAATGCGAGTAGGCTGGGCAATTACGCTCGGTTTTTTATATCGGGTGAGGAAAGTCCGGGCTCCACAGAGCAGGATAACGGCTAACGGCCGCCGAGGGTGACCTTAAGGGAAAGTGCAACAGAGATATACCGCCTGCCTTGGCAGGTAAGGGTGGAAAGGCGAGGTAAGAGCTCACCGGCATACAGGAGACTGCTATGCCCTGTAAACCCTATCCGGAGCAACACCGATAAAAGTGGCTTGCTCGGCCATAACTTTGAAAGGTGGCGTGAGTGCAGGAGCAATTCTGCACCAAGACAGATGATTGCCTTAAATGACAGAACCCGGCTTACAGGCTCACTCGCACCAAATAACAGGTACTCCATATACTGATATGGGGTGCTTTTTTATGTTAAAGACTGTATTGTTTATGGTATTTATGTTTTTCTTTATGCTCGGAATTTTTTCTGTTGCGGTCATAATATTGCTGAAGGCATCTGCACCGTCACGGAAAAACAAATTTCTGATACTGGCATTTTCCGATGAAAGTGATAAGGAATGTATTCTGAAGCTCAGGTGGCTGACTGTGTTATCGGCTGTTTCGGGACTTGATGCCAATACCGAAATAGGAGTGATAGATATGGGGATGAGTGATGCAACAAAAAGAGAAATAATGTCCGTTTTCGGAGATAAAAAACAGATCATAATACTTAATAAAGCAGATATTACAGAAAAAATATTGCGATAGAGCGAAAGTGTCCCTTGCAAGGGACATTTTTTGTTATATAATATAAGAAAGGATACATAAGGAGCTTTGTAATGCTTACATTTTTAACGGGTACGTATTTTTCAGCAAAAAAAGAATATATATATGAGAAAATATGCCGTCTTCTTGAAAACGGTGAGAAGGTATATCTCATTGTCCCTGAGCAGTCAAGCTTTGACAGGGACAGAGATTTCCTTTTTACCTATGGGGAAAAAACCGGCAATCTGCTTACGGTTACGAGCTTTACGCATCTTTCCCGTGATGTGCTTGAGGAATACGGACTTCACACTATGCCCGAGGCAGATGATGCTGCAAGAAATGTCATTATGAGTCTTGCTGTTGAAGAGCTTTCCGATTCACTTGAAATATTCAGACGCTACAGCTCGAAGCTGTCTCTCGTATCCCGTCTTCTCGGAGAATATGAGGAGATAAAGCAGTCGGGTACAGATACCGATGAAATGATAAGAGCTGCTTCAAATCTGCCGACAGGCAAGCTGAAAAAAAAGCTTTGTGAGCTTGCCGAAATTTTTTCAGCATATGAAGCAATGCTTGGTAACCGTTTTTCCGAAAAAAGCAATAGTATTGCCGTTATGACGGAATTTCTCAGAGAAAATAAGATTTTTTCCGGTTCGTACATCTTTTTTGATGATTTCAGAGGCTTTACGGGTGCACAGATAAAGCTGATGTCTGAAATGATATCACAGTCAAAGGATAGCTTCATTTCCGTTTTTGCACCCGATTCGGTGTCCTCCTTTGATTCGGAAGCATATCTTCACGCTGTAAATAATTGCAGAAAAATAAGAAACGCATTATCATTAAGGGGAGTCGGATGCAGTGAAGAAAAGATTACTTCATCTCACCCCGCAGCATCGCACCGTGCACTTTCAGATTCTCTTTTTTGTGCGGAAAAGGAAATATATGAAGAAAGTACCGATAATGTAACGGTAATTTCAGCAGGAAATAAATACAGTGAATGTGACACCGTCGCTTTACAGATAAAAAAGCTTCTCGATGAAGAGGGATACCGATGCCGTGATATCAGCATTACGGAAAGGGATGCAGGATATCTTAAGACTATGGTTGCAGCTCTTAAGAAGTACGGTATTCCCGTGTTCGAGGATAAAAGAGTTCCGTTGTTTGATTATCCGCTCATAAAGGCGGTGCTTGCAGCGGTTGAAATTGCCGCCTACGGATTTTCTGCCGACACCGTTTTTGCGTATATAAAAACGGGTATAACAGGTATTTCCGCTATGGAATGTGCAGGACTTGAAAATTATGTTTATATATGGAATATTGACAGAAACGGCTGGTTGAAGCCGTTTTCGGGACATCCCGAAGGCTTCGGAGAAAAAGAAACTCCCGAAACGGTTGCCGCTCTTTCGCAAATAAACTCGGTAAGGGAAAGGATCATAGCACCCTTGCTTTCTCTTAAACGCAAGCTTGATAAGGGTGAGGGGGAAACCTCCTGCAGAGCTGTTTTTGAGTTTTTAACCGAAATAAATGCCGCTGAAAATTTCAGGAGCTATGCTGATTTTCTGTTTAATGCGGGAAATGAAGCAGGTGCTGTTGAGTGTGCAAAGGTATGGGATACGCTCGTAGGAGCACTTGATGCACTTTTTGAATCGACAGCGGGCAGAAGTATAAAGCCTGCCAGATTTTTTGAGCTTATTAAAATAATTCTTTCCTCTGCCGATGTGGGAAGAATTCCTGCGGGCATTGATGAAATAATAATAGGCTCGGCAGGAAGAACACGTCACCTTGAGCCGAGAGCCGTTTTTGTCCTTGGCTGTAATGACGGTGTGTTTCCGAGAACTCCGACGGATACAGGTCTTTTTTCCTCTGCTGAAAGAAGAATACTTTGCAAAAACGAAATTCCGCTTGAAAACATATCCGAAAATATGTATTCGGAGGAGCGTATGATAGCATATTCCGTGTTGACTCTTCCGCTTGAAAAGCTTTTTGTGTCGTATTCAAGAATGAGAGTTGACGGACAGGAAACTCAGCCATCTGAAATAGTAAGTGAAATAAGAACGATCCTTCCCGGTTGCCGTGAGATCGATGACAGGAAAATATGCTCCTTTGATAAAATAGGAAGTATAGAAAGTGCGTTTGAGGAATGTGCTCTGAATTACAGAGAAAATACTGTTTATTCTGCATCCTTAAAAAAATTTATTTCCGTAAGTCCTCTTAAGGACAGATTTGCCGCTGTTGTCAGTGCTGCAGAAGAGCTTCCGTTTGAAATTAAGGATGATTCCGTAAGTGTCGGGCTTTTCGGAAAGGATATGTATGTATCACCTTCAAAGGCGGAGGCGTTTCATAACTGTGCATTCAGATATTTCTGTCAGTACGGACTCGGAATATCAAAGCCCCGACCTGCCGACCTTGATGCAAGAATAAACGGACTTCTCATCCATGACCTCCTTGAAAATATTCTGCTTGCGTATCCCGGAAAAAAACTTCTTGAGCTGTCTGATGAAATGCTTCGCAGTGAAATCAGCAGAATAACGGAAGAGTTTATCGGCGAATATATGGGAGGCCGTGCCGACAAGAGCGTGCTTCTTAACAGAAGCCTTGATAAAACCAAGGATACTGCATATGAAATTCTTATGAGAATGAAGTCGGAGTTTGCCGTCAGCCGTTTTGAAACTGTTGCCGTTGAGCTTCAGATAAGCAATAAGGGTGATGTCAGCCCATATAAAATCTGCCTTCCCGACGGCGGAAGCATTACCGTGGGCGGTCAGGTTGACCGTGTTGATATTATGAAATACGGCGGTAAGGCATATTTAAGAGTTGTTGACTATAAAACAGGCGGTAAGGATTTTAAGCTGGGAGATGTTTTTCAGGGACTCAATATGCAGATGCTCATATACCTTATGTGTCTGTGGGATAACGGGAAGGAGCTTTACGGTGATATCGTGCCTGCAGGAATACTCTATGTTCCTGCAAATAACTCGGGAAAACAGCTTCCGAGAAATGCAAGCGGTACCGATATTTCCGAACAGAGGCTTGTCAACGGCAGAATGAACGGTATGATTCTCGGTGATGACAAGGTTATTGACGGAATGGAAGAGGGCAGAAAAGGTCATTTTATAAATGTGTATTATGACAGATACGGGAAGCTGCAGGGCAAGTTCCTGTCTCTTGAGGGATTTCGTCTTCTTCACGAAAAAATAGACAGTATTCTCTGTGAAATGGGCGAAAAGCTTCACACGGGGGAAATTGCGGCAGTACCCGTTATCGGACCGTCATATGAAAAAACATGTGTTTATTGCGATTTCAGAGATATCTGCAGAAGGAGCGATGACGGTGTATCAAAATCACCGTCGGGACTTTCTCATGAGGATGCAATAAGATTATTGAAAGGAGAGTAAGGAAATGGCTGAGAAAAAATGGACTCCCGCACAGAAGAATGCAGTTGAAGCCGAAACCGGTACAGTGCTTGTTTCAGCGGCGGCAGGAAGCGGAAAAACCAGTGTTCTTGTTGAAAGAATAGTGAGAAAGCTGACAGATACCGAAAATGCAGTCGCTCCCGAATCTCTTCTTGTCGTAACCTTTACCAATGCCGCCGCTCAGGAAATGCGTTCAAGAATTTTTTCGAGAATATCGGAAAAGATGGCAGGCGAACCCGAAAAACGAAAGGAATATGTACAGCTTCTTTCAAGGCTCAGCGAAATGCAGGTGTGCACGATGGACTCATTCTGTATGAAGCTTGTCAAGGAAAACAGCCATACTCTCGGAATTGAATCTGATTTTCGTATGCTTGAAAACGGGGAAAACAGCGGACTAAAAAAAAAGGCTGCAGCCCTTGTGCTTGAACGCCGTTTTGTTGAAGAATCGGATACGTTTCTTCCCCTTGCAAAAATATTTGATTCGGGTAAAAATGATGCCCGTCTGACAGAAACTGTAATAAAGCTTTCCGATTTCGCAAAAAGTGAGCCTTATCCCGAACTCTGGCTTGATGAGATTTGCCAAAGATTTTCCGAGACCGATGCGGAAAAAAGCATATGGGGCAGATATCTTTCAGAGAAAGCCCGTAATGACCTTGATTTCTGTGTTGAGCTTTCGGATATCGCGTTGAAGCAGCTTGATGAGGACGAAGAGCTTGCAGCAAAATATTATGAGACCTTTTTGTCGGACAACCGTCTTCTTCGTGAAGCGGCAGAAAAATTTCAAAAAACCGATTGGAACGGAAAAACAGAGCTTTTTGATACTTTGCTTACTTGCATCATAAATAACAAGCTTAAGGCTGCCCCGAGAGGGTATGCCGACAACCCGACCAAGCTTTCCGCTGCCTCAAAGCGTGATAAGATCAAAAAGGTTCTCGGAAAGATATCAGAATATATGAGCATTACCTGTGAAGAGCACCGCGAGGATATGTATGCTCTGCAGGATGTTGCCCGTGAACTTATTATGACTGTAAAGGAGTATGATGAAACACTCCTTGCAATAAAAAAGGAAATGTCTGCATTTGATTTTTCGGATATTTCCCATTTTGCACTTTCTCTTCTTTGCGATTCTGCAGCCTCCGACGGAAAAACAGACCTGGCAAGAGAGCTTACCGAAGGCTATTCCGAGATATTAATAGACGAATATCAGGATACCAACAGAGCACAGGATGCACTTTTTTCGTCTGTTTCAAAAAACGGCGGGAATATGTTCCTTGTAGGTGATGTGAAGCAGAGTATTTACCGTTTCCGGCTTGCAAGCCCCGAAATTTTTATAGAGAAATGCAACAAATATCCTTATTATGACGGGTATTTTGAAAAATCAAAAATAATTCTCGGTGAAAATTTCAGAAGCCGTAAGGGGATACTTGACTGTGTTAATTTTGTTTTTTCTTCACTTATGTCCGCAGACTGCGGAGAAATAGACTATACTGAAGACGAACAGCTTAATTTCCCTTCGGTTAAGAGTGCCAAGGATACGGTTGATGCAAAAATAAGTGTCATTGAAACGGGCAATGAAAAGGAAGCATCGGTTGAAGCAAGATATATTGCAGATGTAATAGCTTCCTGTCTTAAGAACAATGAAACGGTAGATTCTGACACGGGAGGCAGAAAAGCAGTACCTTCGGATTTTTGTATACTTCTTCGTTCTCCGTCGGGAATTGCCGTGAAATATATAAATGAGCTGAAAAAAAGAGGTATACCTGTTTCATCGGATGTGAACCAGAGCTTTTTTGAAAGCTCTGAAATCAAAACGGTTATGTCATATCTTAAGGTAATAGATAATCCTGTAAGGGATATTGATCTGGTTGCCGTTATGATGTCCCCTCTTTTCGGTTTTTCTCCCGATGATGTTTCAGTTCTTCGCATAAAGCACGGTAAGGATATTTCCGTTTACGGTGCCGTGCTTAAAGAAGCGGCTGCCGGAAATGAAAAATGCAGATATCTTTCCGAGCGTATCGGCTTTTATCAGCGAACGGCTGTGTGCAGTACGGTTGATTCCCTTATCCGCGACATATATCACGATACTGCATACCTTTGTGCCGCAGGAGCTATGGCTGACGGAGAACTAAAACAGAAGAATCTCCGTAAGCTTCTTGAAAAAGCCGAGTCTGCCACGGAAAATTTTTCCGGACTTTCGGGTTTTATCCGTTATATGGATATGCTTCGTGAAAACGGTGGAGATGTTCCCGATGCAGGCGGCGGAAACGGTGTCAGGATAATGAGTATGCATAAATCAAAGGGACTTGAATTTCCGTTTGTGTTTATCGCAGGTGCATCAAGAAGATTTAACAGAACGGATATATATTCCGACCTTATTATCAATCATAAAATGGGACTCGGTATCAAGAGAAAGGAAGCGGAGTACATCAAAAAATACGATACTCTTTCTTCTCTTGCACTCAAAATGATAAACGACGAAGAACTTATTTCCGAGGAAATGCGTATTTATTATGTGGCACTTACAAGAGCAAAGCAAAGGCTTTACATAACGGTTCCTCTTAAAAATGCAGTAAAGAATCTTCTGGAAAATGAAGCACTTATTTCGGGTATGGATAGGATACATCCGTATCTTGTAAGTCACGCTTCAAACGCACAGTCCTGGCTTATAAAGTGCTTTTTAAGACATCCCGATGCAAAAAATATACGCGTTTTCGGTGAAGCAAAAAGAGATGCCGAAGGCCGTGCCGATATTGAATTTATTGAACAATATCCCGAAAGAGAAGCTGTTCCCGACGAAACCGTAATGACAGCTTCTGATGACGGGGAGGTTGAAAGAATCAGACAGCGTGCATCATTTTTATATAAATGGGCAGATATTTCATCTTCTCTTTCAAAGCACACTGCATCATCTCTTGATGATGAACATTTTGATCCTGTCGGCTTCGGAAAAAGTGTACCTGCATTTATGTATTCGGGAGCAATGTCACCGACTGATATAGGCACTGCAACACACAGATTTCTGCAGTTCTGTGATTTTGAGAAATGCAAGATTTCTCCTGAAGCGGAATGTGAGCGTCTGGTAAAAAACGGCAGGCTTACACAAAAGCAGGCATTGGCTGTTGATATGGAAGCTATAACGGATTTTGTTAATTCCGATATTATGAAAAGAGCAAAAAACAGCCTTGCCGTGTTCCGTGAGAAGCAGTTCACCATGGCAAAGAGCATATGTGAGCTTGATGAAAATATTTCAAACCGCTTCAGTGATGAAAAGACGGTTATTATAGGAAAGATTGACCTTATGTTTATAGAAAACGACGGTGCCGTTATTGTGGACTATAAGACCGACAATGTAAAAGATGTTGCTGTTCTTGAAGAGCGTTACCGTTCACAGATGCAGCTTTATTCGGAGGCTATAAAGAAGTCTATGGATAAAGAAGTCAGGGAATGTATTCTTTATTCTCTGAAGCTTAAGGAAAGCATATCTCTTAAATTCTGAAAAAATTTGACATTTCTTCAAATAACTCTTGCTTTTTTGGCTTTTGTGTGATAAAATGCTTTTGCTATTTAAGCGGAAGTATGTTGAAAAGTATATTTCGACTGTTTATTTATGCTGTGAACTTTATTGAAAGAGGTGAAACGTATTATGAAGCAGGGAATCCATCCCAACTACAACCCCACTGTTGTAAAGTGTGCTTGCGGTGCAACTTTTGAAACAGCTTCAACAAAGGATAACCTTCGTGTTGATATCTGTTCAAGCTGCCATCCTTTCTTTACAGGTAAGCAGAAGCTCGTTGATACAGGCGGACGTGTTGACAGATTCAAGAAGCGCTATAATATCGAAACCAAGTAATAAGTTGACATATAGGCTTTTGAAACGGCATTTGTACAAATGCCGTTTTTTTCGCTTTATAGGAAATTGCTTCCTATAAAGCGAAAAAAGATGATATGTCCCTCCGAGGAAAGCAAGCTTTCCTCGGAGATGGACTATCCGAAAACGGTCGCCGTAGGCGTACGGCGAAGCCGTTTTCTTGTGTATAAGATTCTTTGCAGTACAAAATACTGTATACTTTGCATTGCAATTGTCCGTATCGGAGGAATGGTATATGAAAGAATATATTACTGTTGAACACCGTTATGATGAAGAATATATTGTAAATAAATCAAGATTTATAGGCTACGCCTGTCCCGTGACAACACAGGAGGAGGCAGTTGAGTTTATAAACGAAATAAAAAAGCGTCATTCTGATGCCACGCATAATGTTTATGCATATCAGATAAGAACTCCCGAATATTCAAGATATTCCGATGACGGAGAACCGCAGGGCACTGCAGGTGTCCCCGTGCTTGATGTAATAAAAAAGAGCGGACTTACGGATGTGTGTGTTGTTGTTACCCGTTATTTCGGAGGGATACTTTTAGGAGCAGGGGGACTTGTAAGGGCATATTCTCACAGTGCAAAAATTGCTACTCAGGGTGCTAATATTATCAGAATGAGTCCCTGCACGATATTGAAGGTTGTATGTGATTACGGCTTTTACGGGAAGCTTTCAACTATGGTGCCCGAAATGGGCGGTATTATTGAAAATACAGATTTTGCCGAAAATGTAACAATGCAATTCCGTTTGCCCACTGTGGGTGTGGAAAAATTTAATGCAGAGCTTACGGAAGTCAGCTTCGGTAAGGTTTTCAGCGAAAAAATCGGCGAAAAATTTGACAGTATTTAATAATTATAAATTTTTTCAAAAAAATTAAAGGACTTTTAAGTTCTTTTTCATATATAATATTTGAAACTTTATTTTTTTGTTGAAAGAGGGTGTGAAAATGCGATTCAGCGAGAATTTCCTTTCTGAGCTTCGTGCCAGAACGGATATTGAAGAGCTTATCGGAAAATATACCGAGATAAAGCACAGAGGCTCAAAAACACCTGTCGCATTGTGCCCTTTTCATACGGAAAAAACTCCGAGCTTTGTAATTTACAGGGATACTATGTCCTACTATTGCTTCGGCTGCGGAGCAGGCGGAGATGCAATAACATTTATAAAGAATATAGAGCGTCTTGACTATACGGATGCAGTCAGATTTCTTTGTGAAAGAGCAGGAATGAATATGCCCCTTGACCCTGTTGACGATGAAGCAAACAGGCTTAGAAGACGGTGCTATGAGGCAAACAGGGAAGCCGCAAGATTTTTTCACAACACACTGTATTCGGAGGAAGCAGGGGAAGCTAAAGCATATATTGAAAAAAGAAGGCTTTCTCCCGAAACTGTAAAGCATTTCGGTCTCGGATTTGCACCGAACAGATGGGATGCACTCCTTAGATATATGAAAGGAAAAGGCTTCACCGAAGCGGAGCTTATTTCCTTTGACCTTGCAAGAAAAACATCAAAGGGCGGAACTATTGATAATTTCAGAAACCGTCTGATGTTTCCCATAATAGATTTAAGAGGTAATGTTATAGCATTCGGCGGAAGGGTTCTTGACGATTCAAAGCCGAAATATCTTAACTCCTCGGATACGGTAGTTTATAAAAAAAGTCAGGCATTATATGCACTTAATTTTGCTAAAAACAATGCAGAAAGAAAGCTTATCCTCTGTGAGGGCTACATGGATGTTATTGCCATGCATCAGGCGGGCTTTACAAATGCCGTGGCAGGTCTCGGAACTGCATTTACAAAAGAGCAGATATCTCTTCTTGTTCGGTATTGTGACGAGCTGACACTTTGCTTTGACTCGGATGAAGCGGGAAAAAAAGCAACGAAGCGTGCTCTTTTAATGCTTTCCGAATCTTCGCTTAAGCTTAAAATAATGCATCTTGCCGACGGTAAGGACCCTGATGAGATTATAAAAACTCAGGGAAAAGAGAGAATGAAAAATATTATCTCGTCTGCTGTGAATGATACGGAATTTGCACTTAATGATGCAAGGAGCCGTTATGATATAAAAACGGAAGACGGGAAGCTCGGCTTTCTCAATGAAGCCGTAGTCGTTCTTGCAGGAATTTCAAATGCAATAGAGCGAGACTTATATACGTCTAAACTCAGTCAGGAGCTTGATGTGGAGAAAAAAGCTCTTGAAATGCAGATAAAAAAGCAACAGCGCTTCAAGAAAAGAGCACAGGAGAATTCACAGTTTGATGAAGCATTAAAAACTGTTCTCGGAGAAGAAAAGAAAATATCTCCCAATCCCGAGGCAAGGGGAAATGTAAGAGCTGTAAAGGCAGAGGAAATAATCCTTGCTTCTCTTCTGCGTCATCCCGATTTTCTGAAGAAGATATCGGGATATGTGACGGCAGATATGTTTGTTACGGAATACGGCAGACGCTTCTTTGCTGATATAAGCGAAAGGATAAATTCCGGCAGAAGTCTTGAGCTGTTTTCCTTTGGTGAAAATAATGATAACGAGGAAATGTCGTATCTGTCATACCTTCTTGCAAAGGGTGAGACTATTGCAAATTCCGTTGAGGAATGCCGTCAGTGTGCGGCAACATTAATAGAGGAAAAAAGCAAGAAGAATGCTCCCGATATAAAAGGGCTGTCATCGGAAGAGTATCTTCAGTTGTTTAAGAATAAGAGAAGAAATAATAAACCGGAGGGTGTATAATATGGATGAGAAACAATCCGCAATAAAAAGGCTGATAGAAAGAGCAAAGACAACAGGTAAGATATCGGCACAGGAAATCGACAGTATAATGATCGATTATAATTTCGAGGTGGACGAGCTCGAAAAGTTTTATGAAGAGCTTGATGCTTTGAAAATTGAAATCAATGACGATATGAATGAAAACGCCATTGAAAATCTTAACTTTGATGCAGATAATGTCAAGGAATATGAAACCGAGGACAGTAAGCAGACAACTCCCGAGGATGCCGTAAGAACGTATCTTAAGGATATCGGTAAGCATTCACTTCTCACTCCCGAAGAAGAGCTTATGAGTGCAGAAACTCTTGCAAGATACAGAGAGTACGAGGAAGGCGTTGAGCTTGAAGAATTCCTTGAGGTCGTAACAGAGCGTGAACGCAAGGATATTATGAAGGGCTATGACTGCTTCATAAGAAATGCAAATCTCAGAAGCTTCTTTGAAAGATACTTAAGATGTCAGACAAAGTTTATATACGCAGATGAAGACTCCGATTATGTTATTGATGTAGATAAATTCTTTGATGAAAAAACAGATGCAGATGTAAGAGAAATGATAAATTCTCTCGGAGAAACTCTTATTGCAAGGGAAAGACTTATCAACGCAAACCTTCGTCTTGTGGTAAGTATTGCAAAGAAGTATTCGGGCAGAGGTATGCAGTTCCTTGATCTTATTCAGGAAGGCAATATGGGTCTTATGAAGGCTGTTTCAAAGTTCAATCACACCAAGGGCTTTAAGTTCTCAACTTATGCTACATGGTGGATAAGACAGGCTATCACCCGTGCAATTGCAGATCAGGCAAGAACAATAAGAATCCCCGTTCATATGGTTGAGACAATCAATAAGGTAAAGAAAGCACAGACACAGCTTCTTCATCAGAACGGAAAAGAGCCTACAGCAGAGGATATTTCACAGGTGCTTGATATGCCCGTTGAAAAGGTAAGAGAAATAATGAGAGTGGCACAGGAGCCTGTTTCCCTTGAAACTCCCATTGGTGAAGAGGAAGACAGCCATCTTGGCGATTTCATCCCCGATGATGAAGCAATTTCTCCTGCTGAAGCCGCAACACAGGCACTTCTTAAGGAAGAGCTTGCAGAAGCACTCAGCACCCTTACCCCCAGAGAAGAAAAGGTTCTCGACCTTCGTTTCGGTCTTACGGACGGACATCCCAGAACTCTTGAGGAAGTGGGCAAGGAATTCAAGGTTACAAGAGAGCGTATCCGTCAGATAGAAGCTAAGGCTTTAAGAAAGCTGCGTCATCCCAATCGCAGTAAAAAATTAAGAGATTTTGTAGGAAATTATTGATGCTTATGAAAAAGATATTATGTACCGTTTTATCGTTGCTTTTTATGATAACTCTTGTTTCCTGCGGTAGCAATACCGAAGAAACCACAGCGAACAGCACATCTGCTGATGATAGTATGCCCGTCGTTTCACTTGTAAGCGACAAGACCACCGTATCGGCAGGTGAGGAAATTACGGTAAATGTGCATATCAAGAATGCACCGCTCACCGCTTGCTTTGATATATATGTGTATGCCGATGCTTCACTTTCATATATCACTTCGCAGACTGAGGCTTCCGAAATGATGCTTGCTGCCAATGTTGACGAAACGGATGAAATGAAGCCCGTTGTAATAAGAGGTATTGTTGCTGCTGCATATGATATACTTGATGATGATATCTGTACTATTACATACATAGTAAATGAGGATGTTCCTGCAGGCACAAAAATTACCCTGTCTGTTCAGGTGCCGTCGTATCAGTTGGCACTTGACAAAAGCGGTAATGATGTTTACTCCGTAAACGACAGTATGCCGATTCAGGGACTCGTTCTTGAGGTACAGTAAAGTCGGGAGTTGTATCACTTTTCAATGTGATGCAGCTCCTTTCCTTTTTTTGATAAATAACACAACAATATTCAATAAATTAAATGATAATTATATTGCAATCGGATATAAAAATCTGTATAATTAATGAGATATTTGCACCGGGAGATGATACTGAATGACAGCAAAAGAGTGGAAAAATATACGAGGCTCAAAACAGCAGCCCGATCAGATAATGCTTTCAATAAAAGGCGATGCGTCAGAGACAATGACAGTCAGATGGCGTACAGATGTGAGTGTTGAGGAGGGTTATGCCCTTTTCAGGCTTAAAGGCAGTGAAAATGAATGGCACAAAGCCGTTGCAAAAAGAAATGCATTCAGAACGGATGTTGATGAAAGCAGCTTCTTCTTTGCAGATATGACGGGACTTTCTCCCGACACCTTTTATGAATACACCTGCGGAAACGAAGAATACAGAAGCGATGTGTATTCTTTTAAGACAGCAAAAAAGAATACTGAAAAGTTTTCGTTTTTATGCTTGTCGGATGTGCAGACAGGCGGTCCCGAGCCACCTGCAGATTACAGCGTTCTCGGAGAAGTTGTAAAGAAGATACTTAAAGACCATCCCGAATGTGAATTTATTCTCACAGCAGGTGATAACACTAACTGCGGACAGACAGATGTGCAGTGGACAGGTCTTTTTGAGGGACTTAAGGGAATTATTGAATCAACACCTATACAGTTTTGTATGGGAAACCACGATGATATGGGCTTTGAGGACTATTTTACCTTTACGGGAAAATACTATTCCGAGCACGCTACATATTTTACAAATCAGTTGAGATATTCATATCCCGAAAACGGTCCCGAAAACTGGCAGATACCAAACTACTCTTTCAGATACGGCAACACCCTTTTTGCCGTTACGGGAACAAGCGGCTTTGAGTTTATAAATGAGTGGCTTATAAAAACCGCAGGGGAGAGTGACGCTAAATGGAAGTTTGCCGCACATCATTTCCCTGTATGTTATTCGGGCCCCAATCTTGAGTGCTACGAAACATATCCTCCCATGATGGAAGGAATTGAAAAGTTCGATATTATGTTCTCGGGACACGAGCATTCATATGCACGGTCTTACCCGAGAAGAAACAACGGACTTTATGACAGACCCTCCGAGGGTACAATACATTACAATTTAGGAAGCGGAAACCGCAATCCTCCCGGAACAAGAGTTGTTCCCAAGGTATGGAATGACTGCACGTATGAGCACGAAGAGTGTCTTTCAATGTTCTCTGTTGTGGACATTGACGGAGATATATGTACGCTTACCGCTTATGTGGAGGACGGAAGAATCGTTGACCGCTGTGTTATTGATAAAAAGACCGACACTATAACTCCTATTCGTCGTGCACCGAAATATAACCGTCCCCGTCTTAAGTTTAAGGGCTATGATTTGGGACTTTGTGTAATGGGAACGCTTCCGCAGAATGTAAACGGTATATGGTATGTGCCTGCGGGGCAGATAGTAAAATTTATGGGTGGCGAATCAAAGCACTCAAAAGGCAAGGTAAGAATTGAGGTTTATGACAGATTTGTCGAATATGCAGAAAACTCTGACATAATGATAACAAAAGACGGTGAAATGAAAATGACGGCACCCTGTCTTCGTCTTGAAAGAGAGCAGCTTTATGTACCCTGTGATGATTTCTGCAGTCCGCTTCGGATGTATTGGGCATATTTCAGCCACAATAATTTTATCAGCATAGAATCTGAAACGGAATATCTGCCTGTGTCTTATCAGCCGTAAATCAGGAGGAAATATAATGAGAGAAATAAAAAGATCGGATAAGCTTTTGCATGTTCATTCCGACATACGAGGCCCCGTTTTTTTTGAATCTAACCGAATGATAAAAGAGGGGATAGATGTATTAAAGCTTAATACGGGTAACCCTGCGACATTTGATTTTAAAATGCCCGAGTCGGTAAGAAATGCACTTCTCGGTAACGCCGATAAGGCTGTAGCCTACTGCGACCTTAAGGGTATGCCCGAAGCCAGAGAGGCTATTTGTAATTATCATAAGGGTAAGGGTATCAGCGGTATAACACCCGATGATATTTTTATCGGAAACGGTGTCAGCGAGCTTGTTACAATGGCACTTACGGCATTTCTCAATTTCGGCGATGAAATACTTATTCCCACACCCGACTATTCTCTCTGGACGAATTCCGTGCATATGGCAGGAGCAAAGCCGGTTCATTATGTCTGTGACGAGAGCAGCTTGTGGTATCCCGATATTAATGATATAAAGGCAAAAATCACATCAAGAACAAAGGCTATTGTTATAATAAATCCCAATAACCCTACAGGTGCTTTGTATCCCAAGGAGCTGCTTGAGGATATAATTTCCGTTGCAAGAGAGCATCAGCTTGTCATTTTTTCCGATGAGATATACGACCGACTTGTTATGGACGGGCCGGAGCACACATCTGTGGCTTCGCTTTGTGATGATCTTCTGTGTGTTACGATGAACGGACTTTCAAAGTCTCATATCATATGCGGATTCCGTTGCGGTTGGATGGTTATAAGCGGTGCAAAGGAAAATGCATCGGATTTTGTTATGGGACTTATACAGCTTGCGTCTATGCGTCTTTGTGCCAATGCACTCACTCAGCTTGTTATTCCTGCAGCACTTGAAGACACCGAAAGCACAAGGTCTATGATTATTCCCGGCGGCAGACTTTATGAGCAAAGAGAGGCTTGCTGCAGAGAGCTTGATAAAATCGAGGGAATTACATATGTAAAAAATTCGGCAGCATTTTATATGTTCCCGAAGCTTGATATAAAAAGATTCAATATCACTGACGATCAGCAGTTTGCTATGGATTTTCTCCATTCCAAGCACATTATGATAGTGCCCGGCAGAGGCTTCAACTGGAGCGAGCCTGACCACTTCAGAATAGTAATGCTTCCTGAGCCCGATACTCTTGCAAAGGCTATGAGAGATCTCGGAGACTTCTTAAAGGATTATAAACAAAGTTTGTAACTAAAAAGCTGTATCAGAGCATCAGTAAGCTTGATGTCTGATACAGCTTCATTTTTAATTGTTTTCTTTGCCCTGCAGATATCTTATCGCAACTATATATTTTGTTGCGGAACGGGGGTAGGGACTTCTTATCTCAAAATAGCCTTTTTCTGTTACAAGAAGAAGATTCATTTTTGAGGAGGTTTTTACGGAATTGATATCATTCATCGGAATGCTTATTGTTTCCTTATCGGTTGTGATTTCCACTCTGTCGCCGAAGAGCTTCACGGCACCGTTTTCGCTGAGTGTGACCATGTCTGCATTTGAAACAGAATATATCTTCTGCTCGTTATCACCGAAAATCAACTCAGAAGTATTTTTCTTGGCTGTTGCAATTTCTTTCATAAGCTTTTTTTGGAATTTATCCCAATCAACTATGTTGTCAAATTCCATATTTTCGCTGTGCCAGAAGCCGTAGTTGTCAATAGTTGCTTCAAAGCCACAGCTGCAGAAGATTTTATCTCCCTTTGTCCTGAGATTTCCTACCTGCCTGCACTTCGGACAGCCGTAAAGGATAATTTCTGCGTGCTCTGCAGGATCTTCCGTTATGTATTCGTAAGGGTGTATTCTTTGCTCGTCATAAGCGTTGAAATAGAGGTCTTCCAATATGTGCTGATATATTTCGTCCTCGCTCATGGCTCTTATCTGTTCTTTTGAATATACATTTACAACCTCACCGGATATGGGGCCCTTTCTGGAATTTTTTGCCCAACGGGGTTTTTTGAGATATCCGCCCTTGCCTCTGTATGTGACAAAAGTGCAGTCACATTCCTTTACGAGTGTTGCGTTGCGTTTTGAGATAAAGCCCGTTTCACCTGTATTTGTAAGACAGCCTTCGGGGTACATTGCAACATTAATACCTGCTTTGATGTTGGCAACAATATCGGCATATAATACATCTGTACCTTTTTCTCGTTCAAAGACGATCGGTGCACCGAGTAAATTATAAATCTTTCCGACAAATCCTGAACGCATTACATGATCACTCATAACAAAGCGGACATATTTTTTGGTCGTCTTGATTATATATGCAGGGTCAAGGGTATCACTGTGATTTGCAAAAATAAGATAAGGCTTTTCTTTTATCCTGTATTCGGTATCCGTAAATTTGAGAATTTTTACGGCAGGAACTTTTACAAGAGTTCTTAAGACGGAAATTAGTATTTTCCCTCTGAGAACTCCCTTTTTTATATCTTTTTTCATTAGGAGGCCATCCTTTATTCTTTTTTATAGACCGAACAGGTCTTCAAAAACATCGCTGATGCGATTAAAAAAAGTTGTTATTGTATCAATAAATCTGTTTATACAGTAGAACTTTTCGATTCTCAGTGTATCGCACTTTTCTTCCATTTCATAGAAAACTGCGTGTTCAAAAACTTTATTCTCACCTTCTTCCGTTGATGAATTCGGTGTATGCATTGCCATCATAAGTTTTCCGTCAAGAGTGGTGAAGAGCATAGGGTGCCCTCCGTCAAAAGCATTTGATCTGTCAATGAAAAATGCTTTTGAATAGACTCTTGTGAATTCCTGTGACCAGTTACCGTCAATTTTGCCGTTGTCACTTCTTGCAATACCTACACAGTAGCCCTCGTGTGAGACTGTTGACCATAACATCAACAAAGAGCCTTCCGAGGTTTTGTAGAGAAAAGGACCGTCTGTTACCACGGATGCCGACCAATCGGGTGCATCTGCTCTGAAGATTTCCTGCGGCTCGGAAACAAATCGGGTAAGATCGTCGCTCATTTTAGCAACGGACATTCTTCCCGTGTTGTCATCTGTCGAAGTCCATTCATTGACAAACGCCATCCATGGACAGCCGTCCTCGTCTATATATAAAGTTCCGTCAATATGATCTGCAGTATGAGGTGTTATGTGCCCATCTGATATTTCTTCAAAGGGACCGAGGGGCGAGGAAGCTATGAAAACAGAGGTTCCTCTATATCCCGTAGTCTTTGAGCGATATGAAGCAAAAAGATAGAAGCTGCCGTTATAGTAATGACATTCGGGTGCCCAGAAGTCACCTGCGGCATCAAATGTATCGTCGGCGATGAAAACATTGTAAGGCTCGGACCAGTTCTCAAGGTCAGGGCTTACTCGGCAGCCGTAGCCATTTACGGTGGCAATGCCGGTTCCGTACATATAGTAAAGTCCGTCGTAAACCAAAATATAAGGATCACGCACAAAAACTTCTTCAGTTTTGTAGGGGTATTCATTTTCTGCATTTGCGTGAATGAGCATAAAAGAGAGCATCATTGAAATTATAAGCAGCACTGATAAAAGCTTTTTCATAAAATATCCGCCTTTACTATATAATGTATAATTATTATTACATATCAGAATTAAAGTGTCAATATTTTAGTTGAATAAAATGTGAACATATGTTAACATAATCGGGAGGTGAATACTGTGGATAAAATAATTATTAAAGACCTGAAGCTTTTTGCATATCACGGGGTAAATGAAGAGGAAAAAATTAACGGACAGAATTTTGTGCTTGATATAACGGTATGGCTTGATTTATCGGAGCCTTGTAAAAGCGATGATGTGTATGATACAGTAAGCTACTCACAGGTAATAAAAAGGGTGAGAGAGGTGTTTACTTCTGAAAAGTACGATCTTCTCGAAAAGGCGGCTCAGGTTGTCAGCAATGCGATATTTGATTCCTTTGCAACCGTGCAGGAGTGTGAAATACTGTTGAAAAAGCCTGATGCACCCATAAAGGCAGATTTTTCATATGTTGCAGTAGAAATCAGGAGAACAAGAAATGAGTAAAACAGCATATATCGCTCTCGGCTCAAATATGGGAAACGGCGAGGAAAATATAAAAGAAGCACTGAAAGCTCTGTCTCTTGTGCCGGGCATAAAGGTGGTGGCTTCTTCTCCGGTTTATGAAACAAAGCCATGGGGATATGAGGCACAGCATAATTTTACCAATGCTGCTGCAAGGCTTTTAGTGGAGATATCTCCCGAGACCCTTCTCGGAGTTTGTCTCGGAGTTGAAGCAGGAATGGGAAGGATACGGAAGTTTACAAACGGTCCGAGGATAATAGACATAGATCTGATAATGTATGAAAATGAAACAAGAAATACAAAGGAACTCATTTTACCGCATCCGAGGATGAATGAAAGAGATTTTGTGCTGATTCCATTAATTGATGTGGCAGAAGAACCTGTAAAGTGTGAGCTTAAAGAAAAATCAGAAAGACTTTCGGAGCATTATATAATTAAATAAACACCTCAAAAACATATATATAGTGTTATTTATGGCAAAAAGACGGAATATATGGCATATGCAACAAGAAACACCCGGAATCGTTGTAAAAAATGACGAAAAAATTCAAAAAAAGTGTTGACATTTGCTTTTTCTTGTGTTAATATATGCAAGCACTTGAGAGAGCGGCAGCGAAGAAACGTGCCCTCCGAAAAAAGTGCAAAAAACTTAAAAAAGTTCTTGACAAAGACAATCGGATGTGATATGATTACCGAGCGTCCGAAAAGAACGCAAACGATTTCGGATTCGGTCGAATACGGCTGAAAAAAGAAATTAAAAAAATCAAAAAAAGCACTTGACAAGAGGGAAACGATGTGATATAATCACAGGGCACTCTTGAGAGAGGGCAACGAACCTTGAAAATTAAACAACGACAAAAATGAAACCCTTGAAGATTAATTTGAGTTTAACAAGTACAAACTTGTGAACAGTAAATTCGAGATTTCTTGAATTAAACGTCAGAAGACGAAAAGAGCTAACAAGTTCTTAAAAATGATTAATACGGCGGAAGTCGATTAATACAATTTTTAGAGAGTTTGATCCTGGCTCAGGACGAACGCTGGCGGCGTGCCTAACACATGCAAGTCGAACGGACGAGACTTCTTCGGAGGTCAAGTTAGTGGCGGACGGGTGAGTAACGCGTGAGTAACCTGCCTTACAGAGGGGGATAACGTTTGGAAACGAACGCTAATACCGCATAAAGTATTTTTATCGCATGGTAGAGATACCAAAGATTTTATCGCTGTAAGATGGACTCGCGTCTGATTAGATAGTTGGCGGGGTAACGGCCCACCAAGTCGACGATCAGT
>CAYTRD010000010.1:0-43551 GCA_964440255.1 uncultured Ruminococcus sp.
TTTGCATTTTGCATTATCATAATTTAACGGCTTACGCCGTTAAATTATGATTTATTTGTGTAATGTATATTTTCTTCCTCTCGGACATATTCTGTTCCGAGGGGGGATTTTTATGTCTGACGGCTTTTCTTTTTTTGCAAAAGCGGGGTTGCTTTTTACCGATACTCTGCTTCCGATTCTGCTTCTTTTTACGGGAATATTTCTTACCTTCCGTCTTCGCTTTGTGCAACTGAGATTTCTCGGGCAGGGACTGAAACATACATTTTCGGGAATAAAGAAAAAGGACAAGGCAGAGGGTATCAGTCCCTTTGCTGCCCTTGCTACCTCCCTTGCGGCACAGCTTGGTACGGGAAATATTGTGGGAGCAGGCTCTGCAATCATTCTCGGCGGGCCGGGGGCAGTTTTCTGGATGTGGGTCTCTGCATTTTTCGGAATGTCCGTTGCTTATTCGGAAGCCTCCGCTTCAATTTTCACAAGAAGAAGAACGGAACAGGGGGAAATACTCGGAGGGGCGGCATATTACATAGAATACGCATTTCACGGGAAGGCGGGCAAATATCTTTCCTCATTATTTTCCCTGTTTTCCGCCGTGGCTCTCGGCTTTACGGGTGTTGCAGTTCAGTCAAATTCCATTTCTGTTGCACTGAATGAGGCCTTCGGTATTCCCGTTTTTCTTTCGGGAACAGCAATAACCATCGCAGCAGGTGCGGTTTTATTAAAGGGAACAAGGGCAGTTACAAGGTTTTCGGAAAAAACCGTGCCCTTATTTGCATTTTTATATATTGCAGGCTCTCTTGCTGTAATTATTTTCAACATAAAAGCTCTTCCTCAGGCTGTAAGGCTTATTTTCACCTGTGCATTCTGTCCCGAAGCTCTTTTCGGCGGGATTTCGGGAATCACGGTAAAAAATGCAGTTTCACAGGGCATAAAAAGAGGACTTTTCACCAACGAAGCAGGTATGGGCTCAACACCCTCCGCACACGCTTTAAGCGACACCCAAAATCCTCATATACAAGGAGCTCTCGGAATGGCAGGTGTGTTTATTGACACCTTCGTAATGCTGTCTCTTACGGCTCTTGCAATAATCACGGTGCTTTATACGGGAAGCACACCGCCCGATATGACTCTTACGGGCTCAGAAGCGGTGACTCTTGCTTTTTCTTCTGTTCTTTCTGAAAACGGAGCATCCGCATTTATTGCCCTTTCGGTACTGTTTTTCGCCTTTGCTTCCGTTCTCGGTTGGAATCTTTTCGGAAAAAGCTCTTGTGTATATCTGTTCGGAGAAGGCAGTATAAAAATATATCTTGTTTCTTCCTTATTCTTTATTTTTACGGGCTGTGTGCTTTCCGGACGGCTTGTATGGGAGCTTACAGACATATTCAACACCCTTATGGTGCTTACAAACATCCCTGCACTAATTAAGCTTTCAAAAAAAATCAGCACATTTATTCCCCGCAAAAAACAGATTCCGACAAACATTTTTCATTTATCGGAAAATTACACGAATGAAATGTAAACGATTTGTTAATATTATAATATAACTAAATAAAACAATTGACACTTTGTCATTTTTTTGGTATTCTAATAACGCAAAAAATGGCTTAGTGTCTTTTTATGCCCAAAATCAAAAAATGACATTTTGTCAGTTTTTTAAGATTCTTTTAATAATGCGGCATATAATTTATATAAAAAAGGAAAAATTAAAATGGCATCAATTACCAAAAAGCTTGAAAAAAAGATGAAGATAATTGATACTGCCGTTTCACTTTTCAGAGTTCATTCGGTAAATGCGACAGCCATTGACGATATAGTCAAGGCGGCAGGAATTGCAAGAGGAACCTTTTATCTTTACTTTAAGGACAAAAGTGACCTGCTTGAGCAGATAATTCTTTATAAAAGCACGGAATATATAAAAACCGTAATTAAGACGACTCTCACGGAAGGCTTTGAAAAAAGCGAAGACTTTTACGGTATGGTCAGAACATTTCTTAACTGCTTCATAGATTTTATGATAGACAATAAAGAAATACTTCCCGTTATGTCAAAGAATATATCTTCCTGCATAAAGAATCTGCCCGAATTTTATGACGGTGAAGTTGCAGACATATATCAAAAGCTTATCTCGCGTATGCTGACACTGGGCTACACTCCCGAAAATGCACATCTTACTGCGTTTATTGTTATTGATATGACGGGAAGCGTATGCTCAGATGCAATTATGCACCAAAAGCCTTACCCCATAGAAAATGTCCGTGATATTGTGGTTGAATCCGCAATATCAATAATTAAAAACAATGCTGATTTAACAAGAGGTGAAATCTGTGAAGCACTTGACTAAATTTATTGCTGTTGTTCTTGTATTTATTCTTGCCTTTACTCCCCTGTCAGTTTTTACGGCAGGTGCAGTTGAATATCCCGATGGGATAACACAGACACAGACGGAATCGGTAATACCGAAGCTCAATTCTCTTTTGAAAACGCTGATGAATTCCTCCGGTGAAGAGACAGATATAAAAAATACCTTGTATGAAACTCTTTATAAGGATGAAACCATTAACAGTCTTTTTGCAGAAATTTATACTGCATTGGGAGAAAATGCTGACTCACTCTCCGTAATAGGTGTTGATGTTTCCCCCGCGGCACTTGCAAAGGCACTTTCCTCCTACAGCTCCGTTTCTGAAAAGGTGGCAGCCTGCAGTGATCTTAATGAGGTTATTTCCGTTTCAAAGGATTTCAAGTGGGAGGTAAGCTCAAAAACAGCTTTCGGTAAGGCGATAGCAGCAATAATCTCCCCCTTTAACAGTCTTTTGAATGCTCTTCTTTGCTCAGGCACGGTGGAAATCAATTCATTTTTAGCCATACAGGGTGACGACGGATATACAGCAGCTATCGTACCTCTGTTACAGGCTCTTGACTGTCCTGACATTATGACAAGTGCTGCCTTCAGCGAGGCTGCTTCAAAAAATAAGAATAATATCATAAGAAACATCATTTCAATGGCATTTTCTGCTGTTGATAAGCTTCTCGAGGATCCCGTTATCGGAATGTGCGAAACACTTCCCAAGCTTGCATATTATCTGAATTCGGGCAAGCTTTCAGACTCAATTACAAGTCTTCTTGAGCCTCTTTCTCTTAAAATTGCGGGCATTTTCACAATTCCCGGAATTTCTGACCTTATAACAGGTGCGACAGATATTGAAGGAAGCGTAAACCTTAACGAAATGCTTGAGGAAATCGACCTTTCCGAGATGCTCGGCTCTGATGTTAA
Source organism: uncultured Ruminococcus sp. (assembly GCA_964440255.1). Classification (GTDB taxonomy): domain Bacteria; phylum Bacillota; class Clostridia; order Oscillospirales; family Acutalibacteraceae; genus RUG806. Next base: position 3,269 of record CAYTRD010000010.1, read on the forward strand.
GCTTCAGATTCCCGAGATTAATCTTGCAAATCTCGCTGAATGTGTTACAGACAACGGCGGAAGCTATACTGTTGATTCAGCGGCGGCATTCATCGTTATAATGGATTTCGTTATTGAAACGCTTAAGCTCAATAAAGACAGTCTCGGTGCTTTGATGGGCGGAAGTGATATGTCGGGCATTCTCGACCCTCTTCTTTCAAAAAGCAACAGCGAAATAATAAAGACGATCATCACACTTTTTTCAATTACATCTGCTCCTCAGAATAATTATCAGTGGAACTATCCTGCAGTAACCCCCACCGCTGTGACTTATACTCCCACACTTACCGCAAACGACTATCTCGGTTATCTTGACAAGGTTGACCCTCTTCTTACGGATTTTGTAAAGGAATCTGACCCCGAGGGAACAATTGAAGATACCTTAAGAAAAACCATTTATTCAAATTCTCTTGTGTCACAGCTTGTTATCGGAATATTCTCTGCAATAGGAAGTGAAGAAACAGCTCCCCTTTTCGCACTGCTCGGAATGGATGTTTCACCATCGGGAATAGCAGACACAATATACAGCTACTATCCTTACACAGCAAGACAGCTTTACAATTATTCGTCTTGGGAAAGAGTAAATCCCAATTATCTTTCCTGGGGCTTCTATGACGGTGACAGCGAGGGCTTTGTAAAAGCAGTAACCAGAGTTCTTACTCCCTTTATCCCTCTTCTTTCCTGTGTTCTTGCAGGTCAAAATGTGACCGTTATGGATGCCGTGACGATTCCCGGCTCAGACGGATATAACACGGCAATTATTCCTCTTCTTGAGGCTCTCGGCTGCAACAGTGAGGATATAATGACATACTCGGAATATCAGAAGGGTGCCGGCACCTCTGCAATTCTTACAGACATATTAAAGCCTGTAACGGCACTTCTTGATAGGATATGCGAATCACCCGTAAAGACACTTTGCTCCATTCTTCCCAATATTGTATATTTCTTCAATTCGGGACTTATGAACGGTGTAACGGAAAATCTTCTTTATCCCGTAAAATATATGCTTGAAACGGCAGGTCTCGGCGATCTTCTCACATCAGCATTTTCAGAAACGGGAGCTATGGACCTTAATTCTCTTGTGGGTGAGCTCACTTCCGGAGCAGACCTCGGAATTAAGCTTCCCGAGCTTGATATAACGGTAATCGGCACACTCGGAAATGCCACCACACTTACAAGTAAGCGTGTAGCTTCAGGCACTTTTGCACAGTACACATATCTCACTGCAGATTCCCCCGCAGTTTTCCTTACTATCTTAAGATACCTTGTAAGTGCAATTTCCATGGAAGAAAACAGCGGACTTCTTACAGGTCTTATGGGCAGCAGCGAGGGCTCATCCGCAGAAGGTATGCCCGATATGTTCTCAATGTATGCAGGCAATATCACAGAAAAGTTCAAGGATATGACAAACGATGAAATAATCGAATGGCTGTGCGACCTTCTTTTCAGTGAAAGTCCGATAGTAGAGATTCCCGTAGAAAACGAGGAAATTCCGACTATAATCTATGAGAAAAAGTTTGAACTTTCAACAACAGCAAAGCTTATTATAGTTTTTGCCGTAATTGCTTTACTTGCACTTCTTTACTACATTCTTTCGGTTACGGGCAGACTTGATAACTTAAAGCTGAAATCAAGAAAGAGAAAAGAGATAAAACGCCGTAAAAAGGAAAGCAAAAAGCTTATCAAGGGCGGCGGTGTGGCTGTAGAGGCTATGGAGAACACACCGAAAAAAGAAAAGTCTTCTAAAAAGGAAGCAAAAGCAGCCGAAAAGACTGAAGCCGTCCCCGACAGCTCAGCAAAGCCTGTAAATGCAGCTGCATCTTCAACCGTATACACGGAAGAGGCTCTTAAGATACTTGCAAAGAACGCCGAAAAGGAAGAAAAGCCAAAGAGCGAGAAAGCCGTAGCACGCAGAGAAAAGAGCGAAAAGGCAAACGATACAAAGGCTGACAGAATAGCTAAGACAAAGCTTCCCGACGAAAAGGCATCAGAAAAGCTTATGCGCCGAAAGCTCTCGGCTGAAAAGAAAGCACGCAAAAACGAGCTTAAGATACAAAAGCACTACGCAAAAGCCAAAAAACAGGCTGAAAAGAAAAATAAGAAATAATCAGGGAGGGAAACGACAGAATGCTTGTACTGAAAAACATTGTAAAAGATTATGTTGCGGGCGACACCACGGTGCGTGCCCTTAAAGGCATAAATATCAATTTCAGAGAAAATGAATTTGTCGCAATTCTCGGTCCTTCCGGATGCGGAAAGACAACTATGCTTAACATCATAGGCGGTCTTGACAGATACACCTCGGGAGATCTCGTAATCAACGGCAAATCAACAAAGGACTTTACAGACGGCGATTGGGATACCTACCGAAACCATTCAATCGGTTTCGTTTTCCAGAGCTATAACCTTATCCCCCACCAGACGGTTCTTGCAAACGTTGAGCTTGCACTTACACTTTCGGGTGTTTCCAAAAAGGAAAGAAAAGAAAGAGCAATAAAGGCACTTGAGCAGGTGGGACTTGGAGAACAGATCTATAAAAAGCCAAGCCAAATGTCGGGCGGACAGATGCAGAGAGTTGCGATTGCCCGTGCACTTATCAACAACCCCGACATTCTCCTTGCCGACGAGCCTACAGGAGCTCTTGATACGGAAACCAGCGTTCAGATAATGGAGATACTCAAGGAGATTGCTAAGGATAAGCTTATCATTATGGTAACTCACAACCCCGACCTTGCAAATGAGTATGCCACAAGAATAATAAGCTGTCTTGACGGTAACATCACAAACGATACCAATGAGTTTATACCCACAGAAGAAGACAAAAAGGCTGAGAACGCAAAGAGACTTGAGGAAGAAAAGAAAGGTAAAAAGCCTTCAATGTCTATGGCTACGGCATTTTCTCTTTCTCTTCGTAACCTTGTTACCAAAAAAGGACGTACCTTCCTTACTGCTTTTGCAGGAAGTATCGGTATTATAGGTATCTCGCTCGTTCTTGCACTTTCCACAGGTATTGAAAATTACATCGACAAAATGCAGAATGACCTTATGCTTGCAATGCCCGTTTCCGTTGAAAAGGAAGCAATTGATATGAATAATGTTATGGGTGCTCTTATGGATATCGGCTCAACAATTATGGAGACTGACCACGACCTTGACAATATTTATGTTAATTCAACCTTTACGGAAATGATAAACACCTTCATTTCACAGTCAACGGCAAACAACCTGAAGTCATACAAGCAGTATATTGAGGATAATCAAGAAAAATTTGATGAGCTTTGTAATGACATTCAGTATAAATACGAAACACCGCTGAACATTTACAAGGAAGACACTACAGACGGTGTAGTCAAGGTAAACCCCAACGCAATGCTCGACACTCTTATGGGTTCGACAGAGCAGTCCTCCACAATGAATACAATGACATCGTCTATGACAAATATGTTCTCCTCCTCTGCCACAAACTCCTGGGTCGAGCTTATCGGCGATAACGAGCTTTTGTCACAGCAGTATGAGATCATTACAGGTCGTCTTCCCGAGGCTTATAACGAAGTGGTTCTTATAGTTGACAAAAACAACGAAATTAACGAGCTTGTGATGTATGCACTCGGTCTTAAGGATCAGAATAAGTTTATGGAGGATATGGTCGGTATGATGACTTCCGACGGAGAATCAACTTCCACCATCGTTGACCAGTACACATATGATGATATCCTTAATATGAAGTTCAGACTTGTTCTCAATCATCAGTATTTTGTAAAGGACAAGGAAACAGGTCTCTGGAGTGACCAGAGCAGCAATATTTATTATGTAAAGCAGCTTATTGAACAGGGTGTACAAATTAATATCGTCGGTATTTTACGACCGGACGCCAACAACGTTATGTCAACGGGTACGGGCAGCATCGGATATACCACGGAGCTTATGGAATATGCACTTGATGCTACTCTTAACAGCGAAATAGTGCAAGAACAGCTCACCCACCCCGATGTTGACGTTCTTACAGGTCTTGAATTTACAAATCTCACGGTAAATGACTTCTCACTTGCAGACATCGACCTTTCAGTTATCGACTTCCAGTATCTTGACCTTACTCCCTTTATGAGCCTTATGGAAGGAATTGACCTTTCACAGATAGACATTCTTAATCTTAATATCGAAGACCTTATTGATTTCAGCGATATGACAGACCTTACGAAAAAGCTTATGGAAGGCTTCTTATCCGACGAACAGGTAATCGCTTTCAAGCAGGCATACATTGACACTCTCAATGCTGAATGTTCACTTGAAAAGACATATGCCGCTATAGGCTATGCCACAGAGGACTCCCCCTCTTCTATTTATCTCTATCCCAAGTCATTTGAGGCAAAGGACGAGATAAACGAAATGACAAACTACTATAACGAGCAGATGATAGCACAGGGACACCTCGGTTATACTGTTACACTTACCGATATTATCGGTATGCTTATGTCCACTATCACAAGCGTTCTTAACATTGTTACCGTTGTTCTTGTATGCTTCGTTGCAATCTCCCTTGTAGTTTCATCAATAATGATTGGAATTATCACCTATATTTCAGTTCTTGAAAGAACAAAGGAAATTGGTATCCTTCGTTCAATCGGTGCTTCTAAGAGCGATATTTCGAGAGTTTTCAATGCAGAAACCGTGACCATCGGTTTAGGAGCAGGTCTGTTCGGTATACTGACCACGCTGCTTCTTGAAATTCCCATAAACCTTATGCTCACATACCTGACACATACAGGTGCGGCAGCCGAGCTTCCCGTGGTTGCAGCAATAGTGCTTGTGTGCATAAGCGTGGGACTTACATTTATTGCAGGTCTTATCCCCTCCTCTATCGCAGCGAAGAAGGACCCCGTCGAAGCATTAAGAAGTGAATAAAGATTTAAGGAATCTTCCTGACGGGAGATTCCTTTTTTTTATATTATAGGAAGGGCTTTCGCCCTTGCTCCGCTTCGCTCTATTCCCCGTCTGACGGGAAATGTTCATATTTTGTCTGTATACCACCGTATTTCCGCAGAAATACGGATGCAGACGGGCGAAATATGGGCATTTAGCGGAAATATATGCTGGTAAATTTTATGTGCAGAGGTCTTCAATCTTAATAAGGTCAGATGTCAGTTGGTAAGAGACGGCGAAAAAAGGCAGAATTGACCGTATTTGTTGTTTTCGGCTCCGGCAAGCTGTATTGGTACTGCGAAGAGCCGAAAACAAAGCACCCGAAAATTTATGGCGTGTATGCTTAAAATAATGGCATCTGCTACTTTTTATCGTGGCAGATACCATTAAATTTATTTTGTGCGTCAAAGACGGTTAATTATGCTTTTTTTCGCGTGAAGAACTTTATGGCAAGGAGTGTGCCTATCATAAGAACTGCTCCTATGGGAAGGGCAACATACCAATGAGGAACGAAGCCTGCTATGATATATGTTATAAATGAAACACCTGCAACCGTGAAAGCATAGGGAAGCTGAGTTGAAACATGGTTGAGGTGGTCACACTGTCCGCCTGCAGAAGCCATAATCGTTGTATCGGAGATGGGTGAGCAGTGGTCGCCGCAAACTGCACCTGCCATACAAGCAGAAATGGAAACTATCATAAGAGGATCGCCTGCTTCAAATACGCTGAGTACGATGGGGATAAGGATACCGAATGTGCCCCATGATGTACCGGTTGCAAAGGAAAGACCTACTGCAATAAGGAAGATAATAGCAGGAAGAAGTGCCTGAAGAGCACCTGCACTGCCTTCAACGAGCTGTGAAATAAATATCTTTGCACCAAGGCTGTCTGTCATAGCCTTAAGTGTCCATGCACATGTAAGGATAAGTATAGCGGGCACCATAGCCTTGAAGCCTTCGGGAAGAGAAGCCATAGCATCCTTAAAGGAGATAACGCGACGGATAAGAAGGTAAACTATGGTAAATACGATAGCTATTGCGGAACCGATAACGAGACCTACGGAAGCGTCGGAATTTGAGAATGCTTCAATAAAGCCTGTGCCCTCGAAGAATCCGCCTGAATAGATCATACCGAATACACAGCAGATAATAAGAACAACAACGGGAAGAACAAGGTCAATAACCTTACCCTTGGGATTAGCAACAATATCATCGCCTTCAACTTTTTCACCGCTTGTGAAAATGTCGCCCTTTTCAATTGCATTTCTTTCATGAAGCTTCATAGGGCCGTAATCGAACTTAGCGAGTGCAAGAACAACCATCATAACGATTGTAAAAATCGCGTAGAAATTATAGGGAATAGCCTGAACAAAAAGGCTCATACCGCTGTCTGCACCTGCACCTCTTGCGAAGCCTGCAACTGCTGCAGCCCATGATGAGATGGGAGCAATAATACAAACAGGGGCTGCTGTAGCATCAATGATATAGGAAAGCTTTGCACGGGAAATCTTCTGCTGGTCGGAAACGGGACGCATAACAGAGCCTACAGTAAGGCAGTTGAAATAGTCGTCAATGAAAATAAGACAGCCGAGAAGTATTGTTGCAAGCTGAGCACCTGTTCTTGATTTGATGTGCTTTGAAGCCCACCGTCCGAAGGCAGCGGAACCGCCTGACTTATTCATCATAGAAACAAGTGCACCGAGAAGCACAAGGAATATAATAATACCCATATTGTAGCTGTCGGAAAGACTTGCTACAAAGCCGTCGAAGAGAACATGGTTAATAGCTGTTTCAAGGTTACCGCCTGCATAGATAAATCCACCGACAACAATACCGATGATAAGAGAAGAGTATACTTCCTTTGTAATAAGAGCAAGAACAATAGCGATTATAGGAGCAAGAAGAGCAGCCCAGGTAGCATAAGAGCCGATGCTTTCACGAACCTTAGCGAGAGCTGTTTCAATATGGGACTTGAAAGCTCCGTCATTTGTAAGGTTGTCTGCATAAGCATCAACATAAGCAGCAGCGGAGTCACCGTCAGTAAGGTCGTAATCTACGATTTCGCCGTCAACATCAACGGAGAAAACGGGACTTTCTTCCGTACCTGTTGCAATAACGGCTTCGTCTTCAGCGACATCTGTGCCTTCATTTGTTGCTTCTTCCGTAAGTGTTGTCTCATCTGCGAGAGTTGTATCCTCGGGAGAAGCACTTGTGTCAATTGCAGCAGCCCCTGCTGTCATAAGCATAAAACAGCTAAACATAAGAGCAATCAACATACATAACAGTTTTTTGCGTGTCTTCAAAAAAATCTTCCTTTCTTTTATCAGAGTTTGCAATTTCTATTTTACACATAATGCGATAAATGTCAATAAATATCAAAAAATAAGGAATTATAAAGCTAACTCCATTGGTTAAGAGATGATGCAGATCCCTTCCCTATAATTTTGAGACATATTTTCTTTCAAAAGGCAACTTGCTTTTAACCGAAAAATGCACCTCCTTCCTGTTTTGGAAAGAGGTGCAATCATATTATTTTACATTCCGAAAATGCTTCTGAAGAAGTCTGCTATCTTCTTAAAGAAATTCGTTATCATTTCCCAGAAGGATATCTTCTCTCCGCTGCCGCTGTCATCAGAAACATCAGGCACAAGACCTTCAACTCTTACATGAGCGTCACCTGTATATGCAGGGATGGTGTATGTTCCGTCAACAGCAGGTGTTGCTTCCGTATCATTGATATAAACGATGTACTCTTCAAAAGTACCGTCTGTAATAACTCTGAAATGAATGGGAGCTTCGGGTGACCAGAAGATATTTGTTGTAGTCTTGATTACATAGCTTCCTTCTACGATGTAGTTAGCATTTGTAAGAAGTGAGTCAAACATAATAACTCTTGCACCGGCTCCGCCCTTTACCGTTACGGTAATTTCAGCAGAAAGCTCACCGTATACGGCTGTAAGAGTTACCGTACCCGACTTTACAGCAAAGAATTTACCGTCTGTGAAGAAGCCTATAGATGAATCGGATGATGTCCATACTGCATCAACAAGCTCAACATCAACAGGCATAAGATATGCATTTACGCCGATGAGAGAACCTGCATAGCACTCTGTATCACCTATTATCTCAACAGAAGCAGTATCTGCGGGATATATCTTTGCTATAGCAGAGGCAAGCTGTTTTTCAGCCGCATCAACAAGAGGCTGTTCGGAAATATCTCTTGTTTCTCTGTCTGCATTGAATTCCTCAATAATTGCATTAGCATTAGCAACGGCAGTCTTATTATTGCTGATAAGTGAGCTGTTATTATAATTGCCGCTGAGAAGCTCCTCAAATATTACAGCAAGTCTGTCAAACTCTCTGTAATCACAGGAAGAGGTAAATGCTGCAACAAGATACATATTACCAAGACAGGTAAGGTCTGTAAGCTCGGCATCACCGAGAACCCAAGCTTTGAATGAGTGGTAATATCCGTTTGAGTCAGTATAGGACTCAACCTCGGGAGCTGTAAGCTTATCGCCCACATATGCATTAACGGTATACATTTCACCGTTTACATCAAATACTACAGTCTTAAGAGTTCTGACAGTTGCTGTAAAGCTCTTTTCGTATTTGCCGTCAGCAGTTGTTATTGTGATTACAACATCACCGTCGCCGTAGGCTACCATATTTCCGTTTGCATCAATTGAAAGAACAGATGTATCAGAGGATGTAACAGTATAATCAATTCCGCTTTCAACCGTAACGAAATTATTGATATTGCCCACATATCCGTTATCCTGTGCATCAAAATCAACTGTTGAATCAGCAGGAATTTCGGGAAGCTGAATAACAACTCTTACGGGAAGCTCTTCATATTTCTTATGAGAAGCGTCATTCTTACAGGTATATGTTTTTTCACCTGTTTCAGTTTCTGTAGGTTCTTTGGTTACTACACCGCTGTCCCAGCTATGACCGAGAGCAGACTCAAGAATTGTACCGCAATTAGTACATACGCTGTCTGTTTCACAGGTTGCTTCGCCACTCTTGCTGTGACCGACAGGTGCAATAACACGGCTGCGGAGCTCATTACCGCAATCATTACAGATTTCAGATTCCTTACCTGCAGTATCACAGCCGGCTTCAACCACTACCTTCCATGCACTTTCGCCGTGACCCTTGGGGCTTACGCTTCTTGTTTCGACAGACTCGCCGCAGGTTACACAGTAGAGTGTTTCAACACCGCTTTCCTCACACTTGGGCTCAGTTGTAACTGTCCATGCACCGCTCTTGTCGTGTCCTGTTGCATTAACACCTTCTGTCTTATATCCGACACCGCAGACTGAACATTTATTTGTCTTGACACCTGCCTGAGTACAGGTGGGAGCAGTTGTTACTGTCCATTCGCCTTCGGTGTGACCAAGCTTTGATTCTGTGGTTTCGCCTTTTTCTTCAGCACCGCATACAGAACAGAGATAAAGGATATAGCCGTCTTCCGTACAGGTAGGTGCCACAACTAATTCAGAATAGTCATGTAAAGTACCGTAAAGTATTGTTTCTGCAGTAGCTTTGCATACGGTACATTTTTCAATCTTTGTATACTGACCTTCCGTTGTGCAATCCGCACCCTGACTTGTATATGTAATTTCATAATTATGTCCGACAGCATCAATGATAACATCACCGCAAACCGTACAACGCTGTGCTTCAGTACAGTTAGCTTCGGCACCTGCAGTATGTGCACTCTTGGGAAGAGAAGCATCTATAGCGTTAGCATAAGCTTCTGTAACCGATGCACCGACATTATAGCACTTCTTACAGTTTACACAGTAGTCGTGTTCAATGTTACCGTTAGCCGAGCAAGTGGATTCTACAGCAGAAACACGGGTGAAGCTGTGATTTACAGCAGCAATGGACTCTTCCATTTTTCCATTACAAACTGAACAGGTATATACCCTTGTTCCCGTTGTAAGACAACCGGGCTCAACCGTTACAACGCCTTCATTCCAGTTGTGATCGACCTTATCAATAGCAGTGGATTTACTGTAGGTACACTTTTCACATTTTATGAGCTCCTCACCTGTCTTAATACAGGTAGGCTGAGTTATTGTTGTAACAATTGAATGAGCTTCAGTACCTGAATACTGTGCTTCAATATTCTGTGTCTTTGTTATATTTGTAATAGCAGCAGACCAGGCTGAAAATACTCTGTGATAGCTGTCATTATATCGGGGAGTTGCAGTAAAATCATCGGGAAGAACAACTGTTGCACCGTGTACTACGCTGATATCTGTTGTAACCTTTACACCGTTGATATTGTAATATGTGAGGCTGACTGTATATGTATTGATTTCCCATACTGCGTAAAGGGTAATTTCAGCACCCTGAACAGTCTTAAGATTCTTTACCTCAACAGCATCCTTGTATGCAACATTTCCGCCGGGTGTGGTTGCCCAACCGATGAAATGATAGCCTGTCTTTGTGAAGGTATTTGCAGTAAGTGTTACTGCCTTATCATATGTTGCAGTAATGGGGTTCATTGAACCTGTACCGTCTTGTGCATTGAATCTTATAGTATATGTAACAGGAGTCCAGACTGCATAAAGAGTTACCTTACCGTCCTTATCGGGATTGATTTTTGTTACGGTATCATCACCCTCATATACCTTTTCGCCACCCTTTTCAAGAGACCAGCCGGAAAGGATATAGCCTGTCTTTGTATAAACAGTTGATGAGAGAGTAACGGTTTCGGTATACTTATATACCTTGGAAGCAATCTGACTGCCTGAACCGCCGTTTGAATCGAAGCTCAGAGTGTATGAATTCTCGCTCCACAATGCGTAAAGTGTTGCGGTTTCGCCGTTTTCTGTCTTAAGGTTATCATATTCTGCCTCAGTAACAGCGTTGCCGTCCTTTGTAAGTGACCAACCTATAAAGGTATAGCCTGTCTTAACAAATCCGCATTCGGGAAGAGAAGCTTCGCTGTCATATATAACCTGAGCATTAGTCATTGAGCCTGAATTATTGCCGTTGCCGTCAAATTTAACCGTAAATACATTGGGAGTCCATACAGCATAAAGTGTAACACTGCCGTTTACATCTGCGGTAAGATTCTTGACATCCTGCTTATCTGTATACTGAGCAGCACCTTCGGGAGTAAGTGACCAGCCTGCGAAGGTATAGCCTGTCTTTGTGAAGGTGTTTGCAGGAAGAGTAAATTCTTCATCATATGCATGATTAACAGCATCCATACTTCCCTCACCTGTATTGCTGTTGAAGGAAACTGTATACTGATTTGCGACCCAGTTGGAATAAACTGCGATATTCTCACTCTTGACGGGTGTGGAAGCAGTTATCTTTTCCCCTGTGCCTGTGTACCAACCGTCAAACACATAGCCCTCACGGGTTGCTACGGCAAGCTCACCGTAGCCCGCCTCATTAAATGCAACTGCCTTTTCTGCTGCACTTATTGTAAGACCGAGATTGTAATCCGTTTTTTCAACAAGGCGTATATCCGAGAATGTAGCAGAAGAAACATAAGCTTCTGTCGTGTTTGTTCCTATTCTGAAACGGAATTCTTCAGCATTATCACCCGTTGTAAAATCAATAAAGAAAACTCCGTCACCTGTAGTATATTTATGTACATCATGCTTTCCCACACCGTCTGCGAAATCAACAGTTTCACCGTTTGCATAAATAAACATAAATGCCTGATGCTGTCCGACACCGTTGAAGTTGCTGACCTTATAAGAAAAACGATAGGTAGTGTTGGGTTCAACCTTAACGCTGTAAGCTGATGAATCCCAGATAGTATAACACTCACCTGCTGTTGCAGCAGAAGTAATTGTAACGGAGGAGGAGGCTGCATCATATTCGGCTTTACCGTTTTCAGCCGCACCGGCAGTATTGATCGTATTGCCGTAATTTGCCCACTCATTCATATTAAACATATTGTCATATGTAATTGAATACATATTAGGGGTCCATTTTGCATAGAGAATCCTTGAGGTGATATCACTTCCCTCACTTACCTGTGTTGTAAGTGTTTCATCCGTATACCAGCCTGCAAAGGAATAACCTTCACGGGTAGGTACGGGAAGCTCACCGTAGCCGGAGCCTGTCATAATTCTTGCTGCAGGTGAATATGCAGTTTTTGCTGTGCCCTCTTCGACCTTGATTCTTATTGTAAAATCATCAAAGGTATTATACTTATCGGCATTTGCACCGTTCCACCATGTATTAAGCTTAATACCGTCTACAGCTTCAAATGAATCAGCATCAAAGGTTACGATTGCTACCGCATTATTGTCTGTGATGTCAAATTTTTTGATAACATTCGAATAAGCAGCATCGGTACACTGCATAATAAGAGAACCGTTAAAGGAGGCTGTACCCGAAACATATTCCGTTGAGAAGAAATATGAACCCGTGTTGTAGGGTGAAAACGGAGAAGAGCCGTATACAAATTCAGACTGTGAAGAGCCGTCAAATGTGACAATTTCATTTTCGCTGTCCCATATATATACAATTTCATTTGCGGAATTACTTACGGGAGCAACCCAGAGATTGGGATTGATACCGTCATAATTTACATCAAATAAAACCTTAAGCTGCTTGCCTGCAAGAAGTGCATCAAGAGCTGACTTAAGAGTTGTTTCGGCAGCTTCTACTTCTTCAGCCGTGGATTGTAAATTAACAAGCACTCTGAATGATGCAAGGAATGCATTAACAAAGGCTGTCCACTCAGCTGAAGTCGAATCGTAATAGAGGGACATACCGTTACCCTTTACACCGAGAACACCAAGACTTGAAACTGCACGGTTGACCTCGTTACGAAGAGAAGACTTATCGATCTGTGTTGCGTTAAGTCTTACGGAAGCTGCGGCAACCTGCATATCGAAATCATCATCCATAGATTCAAGATGTGATCTGATCATATATGTTTTTTCGGAAACTGAGGAATCAATTTCGCTGTTCCATGCACCTGCATAGTAAATACCGTAAGAAAGAGGTGTGGCAAGAGACGAGCCTTGTGCAAATGTAGAGTTTACAGTCTCATATTTTGACGACCATTCTGTAGTATAGATACCGCTTGCAAGATACTCCTTATCGGTCGCATCACCGATAAACCATCTTGCAGTAGCTGAATCTACATTAGTATTATTCACATCCTGACAAAATGTATCAGTTATCATCATACCGACAGCGAGATTGGGAATCTGATTAAGATTAGTATATCGGCTGGTATCAATAAAAACAGAGCCGAGCCTTGTGGGTGTTACCTGAGCATATGCAGCATCGGTATTAGCGCCTGAATAATTTGCATAGTCAAAGCTGCCGTAATCATATGTATTTGTTAATTTTGCCGATTTGAACCATAATGCAGCGTCCGTACTTGCTTCAAGAGAAGCATTCTCCTGACCTGCCCAGAAATATGAAGTAGCGGTATCAGTTCCTGAAAAAACAGCATTATACCCGCCGTTTCGGGTGGATGCAGCACCTGAAACCTCTGTGCTTCCGACATATGCCTTATTGGCCTTGCTGAGGAAGGGAGAAAATGCATATGCTTCGGAGGAGGAAGCTGCAACTGTCTGATAGTAAGGATAAAGTGCATTGTAGGCGGATGCAGAATTATCAATTGAATGAACACCTGTCACCCAGGTAATTTGCTGATTGCGAATTATTGAATATCCGTGAGTATTTCGTACTCTTGCAATACCGCCGTAGGGTACGACATAAGGCTTATATACATATGACAATGCATATACTGCCTTTGCTTCACCGCTGTCGGTAACATACTTAAGAATCCATACAATATAGCAACCGGCTTCTTCTGCCGTGAGCACGGGAGACATACCGCCTGTTATCTCGAAAAGATAATAGCTACCCATATTATATGCATTAAATTCTGCTTTCTCCGTAGTTACTGCAGAATAATAATTGCCGTCAGAATCCATAAATGTGTAGCTAAGCTCAACATCCTTCATTCCCTCTTCGGCTGCAAAATATATCTTACCCGTATCAGCAGTTTCCGTGCTTGGTACAGGGGCAGTATAGATATCATCAACATCAACAGTATTACCTACATAATACTGGAAGGGGGTTGATGTGCTTTCTGTCCATGAGGTTACATTCGGATATAAATAAATAACCTCGGGAGTGTAAAAAGCAACTCTTTTGCCTTCTGTTGTTATGGCAGCCTGTGCTTCAACAGCCCCCATATCAACAAGGGGGAAGAAGCAAAGAGTTGTCATAAGCATAACAGCACATAAGAAAACGCTTAAGGCTTTTTTCACTGTATTCATATGTCTCGTCTCCTAACATTTATCTTGGAAAATAAAGATAATTATAGTTATAGTTATTTTACCATATGAACAAAATATTTTCAATAATAAATTAATAATTATAAGTATTATAGCATACAAAATATATCTGCATATTTTATGCAAAACGCAAGAAAGGGTATCAAGCTGATACCCTTTCTTGCTGTAAATTAATATTAAATCAGAATAAATTTGTGAAGAAATCGGCTATCTTTCTGAAGAATGCAAGGAGCCATTCCCAGAAGGACCACTTTGTAACGACTTCACCCTCGCCTGCACCTGTGTCAATCATAGCACCTGCGATGGTAACTCTTACATCACCTGAGCCTGCAGGAATTACATAATAACCCTGCTCATTCACCTCAGCCTCGTTGCCGTTGATGTAAACGATGTAATCCTCGAACATAAAGCTCTGATATACACGAACTCTGAAGCGAAGCTCCTGATCGTCGGACCAATAGATTATTTCAGAATCATATACTGCCTTATAATCTTCCACGATGAAGTGAGTCTTATCAATAGTTGTAAAATTGATACCTCTTGTGTTACCGCCGTCAATAATCGTTATTGTCTTTGATGCTGTGAGCTTTCCTCTTGTAGCTGTAAGTGTAACAGTACCCGTGCCGACAGCATAAAGCTGACCGTTTGACCAGAATATTATCGAATCATCGGAAGAAGTCCACTCTGCATCGGTTACTTCCTTACCGGTAGGCATCTTAACAGCCTTAACATCAATCACGCCACCTACATACTGTACGGAAGAACCGTTGATTACAAGTACTGAGCCTGCATCGGGATATATTTTTTCAATGAAAACATCAAGCTTATCTGTTACAGCAGTAATTTCGTCCTGTTCGGAAACATCACGATAGTTCTTATCCTTCTTGACTTCCTCAATTTCAGCACGAAGAGCGTCGATTTCATCCTGATATGTTGCAACGATAGTGCTGTCAACAACATCGCCGTTCTCGATTTCGTCAAGGATCTGTTCAAGTCTTTCAAGCTCGCTGTAATCACAAGGCTCTGTATAAAGAGCTGTGTATGTTGCGTCACCTGTAACAACAGTAACTGACTTATCCCAGCCAATGAACATATGAACGAAGCCGTCGGCTGATGTATAAGCGGGAACATCGGGAAGTGCTACGATATCACCGTTATATGCCTTAACAATAATTGTAGAATCCTTAAGAATGAACCTGATCTCTCTTTCAAGACGGAATACAACAGTCTGTCTTGAGAGCTCCTTACCGCAGACAGTACAGTAAACTACGCTGTCATAGCTGCCGTCAGTAGTCTCGGTTGCATTCACTTCATTTTCTCTTACGGGTGTACCGCCAATATGATTTTCGTTCTTGGAAATTACAGTACCCTCTGCGTAAAGCGTGTCACAGCAAGCCCAATAAAGGTCACCTGTGTAGCCGTCTTCCTTACAGGTTGCTGACTTTTCATATCTAAGCTCTGTAGTACCCTCATGGTTTGAAGCATTAGTGCTTCCTGTTTCAGTTACGCTTTCAAGAGTCTCATTACACTTTGTGCAACGGGTTACAAGCTTCCATGTTCCTGCAGTCTTACAAGTGCCGGGAACAATGTCTTCCTTATTTGTTGATGTAGCATAAGTTGAGTGATTAGCTTCATCAGTTTCGCCTGTCATTGCAGTAACATTGCCTGTCTTCTGATTACAATCAGCACAGTATTCTACCTTATCCCAGGTCTTTGCTGTCACGCAAGTGCCGAGAACAACATTTTCATCCTCTGTATACTTTTCGCCTTCGTGGTTGGAGGCGTCAATTTCGCCTGTTCTCTTGACAGTAGATACCTTACCCGAACAGGATTCACAATAGGTTACTTCATTCCAGGTCTTTGCAGAAATACAAGTACCGTTTACGATATTTTCGTTCACAACCGTAGTTGTACCTACATGATTGCGTATATTCTTATTGCCTGTCTTTGCTTCAGTATTGAGCTCTACATTACAGCCTGAGCAATAGGTTACATCATTCCATGTCTCCTCGGCGATACAAGTACCGGGGGTAACATCTTCTTTATTTGTATATGTGCCGTAATCTGCGTGATTTGTTGCATCCTTGGCACCTGTTATCGATTCCTTTGAGGTCTGCTGTTTACATTCAGTACAATAAGTAACATCATACCATGTTGCTTCCGTTGTACAAGTACCTGCAACATAAGCTTCAACAGCTACATCACCGGGGGTATGGTCTGCCAGACCGCCTTCTGTATAATTGAAGGTTTCTGTTGAAAGAGTATTACATTCGCTACAAGCCATATAATAAACTGCATATGCAGTACAGGTTTTTTCAGATACGAGCTGATTTGTATCGCCTGTGAGCTTTTCAATATACTTATGAGGAAGCGTTGTTATTACGGTATCACGGCTGAACTCATAATCACAGCCGTCAGCGGTACAATATACAACTTGTTCATATGAGCCGGGCTCTGTACAGGTAGCACCTTGAATGTTTTCCTGTACGGGCTCACCGGGGGTATGTCCTGTTGCAGCTACATATGAATCCACATAAGAAGATGAACAGCCCTCACGCTTACAGGTATGAGTTGTGTAGCCCTGTTCTTCACACTTGGGAGCGGTTACAACAGATTCGTAATCGTGGCCGAGCTCGGGGGTAATAAATGCACTGTTGTCTGCTGCACCGTTTGTATCATAACCCGTTGCATCAGCAGCAAAGTAAAGCTTACAGCTTGCACAGTAGTTATATGCATCATTACCTGTTGCTTCACAGGTTGCTGCATTAGCCTGTGTAAGAGTGAAGGAGTGACCTGTGGCAGAAATTATAAAGCCTTCGTTTGAATTCACGCCGTTTGTGGCATAAGCTGTAGCGTTTTCTGCAAAATAACATTTACAAGAAGGACAATACTTATAAGCTGCATGACCGTTTTCGGTACAGGTTGCTTCTTCTCTTGCTACTGTAGTGTCAAAGGAATGTCCCTTTGCGTTTGATGCTCCTGTTGAAGTTGTACCGCAAAGATTACACTTTGAGGTCTTTGTGCCGCCGGCAGTACAGGTTGCGGTGTTGCTGATTTCAACCCACTGAGACACGCCGTCCTTTGTATGATTAAATGCAAGAATGGTTGTTGCTTCTGCATATGAGCAGACGGAGCACTTATAGCCTTCAGAGCCGTTGGCGGTACAGGTGGCAGAATAAGTATTTTCATCATCAATGATCTTGCTATGAGTTTTTTCAGCATATCCGGCTACAAAATCGCAGGATTCTGTAATCTCGGTTACTTCCTTATTCCATTCAGCCTCATAATGAATACCATCCATTGTGGTATCGGAGGTATAATATGCATTTGCAAAGTCAGTGGGAAGAAGCTCTTCAAAGCTTGTGAAGTGTTCGACATCCGTATATTCAACAGTCTTTTCTTCGCCTGTGCTTGTGCGGTATTTGATCGTTACATTATAGGTATTGATCACATATTCAAGCTGTGCTGTGTATGTTACATTACCTGTAACCTCGGAAACCTCGGGAGACCAGCCGTTAAATTTAACTGTATAGCCTTCCCTTTCTGCAAGAGTGGGCTCTTCACCGTCATAGGAGGGAGTCTCGCCGTAAGGAACATTTTCGTCCTTTTCAAGAACTGTTCCGTCCTGATATATCCATGTAACAGTATAGGTATTTACGGTTTCGGTATATGTGGCTGTGTATGTTACATTACCTGTAACCTCGGAAACCTCGGGAGACCAGCCGCTGAAGGTGTATGTATACTGTGCGGTTGCTTTTCTTGCGGGAGTTGCACCGTCATAGGAAGGAGTCTCACCGTAAGGAACATTGTTATCAGTTTCAAGAGTGGTTCCGTCATAGTCTTGCCAGATTACGGTGTATTCATTTACAACTGAGCTGTACTGTGCTGTATAGGTCTTATTTTCATATGCCTTTGTTATTTCACCCCAACCTGTAAAGGTATAGGTAAACTCTGCACCGCCGTCTCTAGTGGGAGCTTCACCGTCATATGTGGGAACAGTGCCCCAGATAACATTTTCGTCTGTTTCAAGAACAGTTCCGTCGTGGTCAACCCAAGTAATTTTATATGTGAGTTGTGTCCACTGTGCCTGAATTGTTACATTACCGTAGTCCTTGTCAAGTGTACCGTCTGCTACAATGTCACCAACTGCCCATGTACCCTCGGCATCTGCTTTTGAAACAACCCAACCGTCAAAGGAATAGCCGGCTCTTTCGGGAGTAGGAAGCTGGAAGGAGGTGTCTTCTATGGTGTAGGCAACAGCCGTATTTGTACCGCCACCGTTATAATCAAGTGTAATAGTGTAGTTATTTACAGTCCATGTTGAATAAAGATTCTTGTCTGAGGTTATTGTAACCTTGCTTCCTGTCTTATAAACAATACCACTTGCATCATACCATCCACCGAAAGTATAACCTGCTCTTGTGGGAGTGGGAAGAGAATATGTGCTGTCGTAGGTTGCGGTTACGGGGTTGTGATAAGAAACACCGTCCGCAACTGTACCTTCTTCATAAACACGGATGTTATTTACCGTAAGTGTATTACCTGCAGTATTGGCATCAAATCTTATTTTGATGTATGCCGTGTTTTCACCTGCAGTAAATCTGACATAAGGCTTTGTTTCTGTTGTCTGATGTGTCAGAGAAATATATACATTGCCTTCTCTGCCTGCACCATTGGAAGTATCCGGTATGGCTGTTGTTTCGCCTGTCTGATTTTCATCCAAAGTATGAACATAAATATCATAGCCTTTTGTGTCTCCGGCTGCCTGTGTAAAAGTTACATCAGCAGATAAGATATATGTCTTTCCGGGTGTCACGGGAATAACTTTGCTAAAGCCTGTATTAGCGTCGGAACCGTTTGTGGATGTAACAGTGAAACCTGTATCCGTTCTTTCGTCTATAGTAAGCTCAGCTTCGTTTATTGTAAATGTGCTGAAATCAAAAAGATTATCAAATGTGAGTTTATATGCATTTGCTTCCCAGATTGCATAATATGTTACACTACCGACAGTTGTATCATAAATGCTTATTTCACTTACGATATCGTCAACTGAGGTTGAGGTTGACCAACCCTTGAATGTATAGCCTGTTCTTGTTGCTGTAGCATCAGCAGGGATAGGTTCAGATATAGCTGTGCCTACTGTAAATGTTCTTGAGGATATACCTGCTGTCCCGCCGTTGCCGTTAAAGGTTGCCTTAACCTGAAGACCGGGCACTACCCATGATGAGCTTGCGGGATGCTGACCGGCTGTACAACCGTTAATAGAATACTTAAGACGAGTTATTGCAGTTGAAACATCATCAGCTGTTGCACAAGGATTACCGAGAACATATGCAGCAGTCTGAATATCCTGATCAAAATAATCCCAAACATTACTTAAATAATTAGTTTTGTCAATACTTGTTGCCTGAAGAACAAGGTTACGAAGTTCAGATTTGTCAACTCCGGTAACACTAATATTAACAAAGTTATTATTCCAACCGGTTGTTGTAATTCCAGCTTTGTACATACTTTCAACAGCGGATTTGATTCTGAAGGAGGCTGTTCCGGTTATTGCCTTGTTCCATGCATCATTATACTTGACCTCTGAAGTTGTGTCACTGCTGCCGGATTTAAAACTGGTTCCGGCGTCATTATAATCAGAAGTGTACTGACTGCTGCCGGTGGCAGTTCCATTGTAGTAACTGCTTCCGGCGGTTGTTCCGTAATCTGAAATATACCACTGGTTTGTACCGCTGGAATTAGTTCCATCTCTATCTGTAATCATAAAACCTATTTTGAAGTTAGGTATCTGGTTAAAGTTATTGTAACGGCTGGTATCAACCGTAAGTGTAGCCGTAGGGCTGATTGAATTTGCACGAGCATGATATTTTGTACCACTAGCCTCTACACTGTAATAAGATACAGTCGCAGAGAGACCGTTACTATCCGATTGAATCCAGTGTGTGTCAGGACTGTTATTACTGGGAGTTTGAATTGTACCAAGCATCGGCAAGAACTTAGCAGTCTGAACATAATACAAATTACCACTATCACCGGCGGTATAACCATGTACACCTGATACCCAAAGAATGGAGCTCGCAAAAGTATCATGATAAGAACCTTTTGCCTTTGCAGCAGCACCTACAGGCTGATACCAAGGAGAATAAAGCACGGAATATGCATAATAAGTAACTGTACCTGTGCTGTAAGTTAAGGTAACTTCCCATTTTATTGAAGCAGCAACACCTGTTGATAAACCTGTACCGTCAAGATAAAGGTAGAGTCCGTCAAAACTAAAATAACCATCTGTCATTGCATACGTTGTATTTTCATATGGTGTTGCAGTTGATGTAGCTGCGTTACCAATCATAGGCTCGCCGATTGTTCCGATATCCTTAACTACATTAATAGACATACTTGTGGCTCCGGGAGCGTATATGCTTATCTGACCTGTAGTATCAGCATACTCAGCAGCCAAATTAACCTTACCGCTACTGTCTACAACATTATTCACATAATATTGTCCTGTTATTGATTCCCCTGTTGAAGGTGTCATATAAATTGTTTCGGGTACACAGATTATAACATCGTCCACCCTGTTATATGTACTGTTTGCTACGCCTGTGACTGTAACAGCGTCACCGGCAGTTGCATTTGCTTCTATGCCCGTTTCGGGGATAACGAAGAAGCAGAATGTTGTGAAGAGCATTACTAAAGTTAAAAGAATGCTCAGTGATTTCTTTAACTTATTCATTTGCTCACATCTCCTTTAAAAAAGAATAAATTTCTATAAACAGAAACATTTATAGTTAATTTTATTTTAGCATTAACTTTCAATTAATTCAACATTATTAAAACAATTTCCGAGACACATTTTTAACAAAAAATAAGCTCGGTTTTTGCATATTTCACCAAAACCACACAAGCTCCGCCTATACCCCGAAAATAATGAGATTTCATATGCCTTATCAGAATTATCAGCTTCAACAGACGGTGTCTGTTAAACTCATAATCATTCAAAAAAAAGTCAGCATACACATTAAATTTTTGCGTACATACGCATTTTTTTAATATACAAACACAAGAAAACGGCTTCGCCGTACGCCTTCGGCGACCGTTTTCGAATAGTCCATCGACCAGGAAAGCTTGCTTTCCGTTGGTCGGGACATATAATCTTTTTACATTATAGGAAGGAATTTCCTATAATGTAAAAAACCCGATTCCGCATCAAGCTGTTTACGGAATCGGGATTAGTTATGCTTTTTTGATATCGAACCAAAATTCTACGCCGTTTTCTTTGTTTTCAACGCCGTACTCTTCGCCGTGCAGACGCTGAATTGATGAAACAATGGCAAGTCCGAGACCGAATCTGCCCTGTGAACGGGATAATGCTTTGTCGGCACGGTAGAACGAAGTCCATATTTTATCAAGATGCTTTTCTTCGATATTGGCACCTGTATTGAACACATAAAGCCTGTAGCATTTGTCAAGCTCTTGGGCACGGCAGATAATTTTTCTTTCGCCGTCAATATGTGACACGGCATTTGACAGATAATTATTGAGAACAGAAGCAAGAATTATGGAGTCGCCGTTCCCCGTAAAGCTGCCGTCAACCTGATTCAAGGCAGTTATTCCCTTTTCGGTGAGAATGGAAGCATTTCTGTCATACCAATCCTGTACCATTTCCGACAAAGAGAAGTTTTCTCTTACAGGCTCATAAGCACCCGAATCATACTTTGTTATTTCAAGAAGCTTCATTACCATATTGTTCATACGGACAGATTCTTCTGCAATAACATCGCAATACTGTGCTGCGGCTTCGCCGTTGCCCGATTCATAGAACATCTTTGCACCCTCGGCATAGCCCTGAATTATGGCTATCGGTGTTTTCAACTCATGGGAAATTCCCGAAATAAAGGTCTGTCGGAGATTATCTATAGTACGCTCGTTTTCAATATCCTTCAGAAGCTTTTCATTCTTTTCATTAAGGTCAGTAAGTGCATTATCAAGTGCATCCGACATTGTATTTATGCTTTGGGAAAGCTGTGTCATTTCAACAAGCTTGGTAGGCGGACATTTTTCGGAGAAATCAAGCTTTGCCATACGCCCCGTGATATCACACATATTGTCTATGGGCTTTGAAAAACGTCTTAAATAGAAAATAAGTGCAATAAACCCGATAAACAGCACATTCATCAAAAGTATAAATGCAAGCACAAAGTCAATTTTTATTGTGGAAATAACCTGACTTACCTGCATACACACCTCAATTCGCTCACCGCCGGGGAAATGGAAATAGCACACAAGGAAGTCAACATCAATATTACCGCTGTCATAAACCTTGATAAGAAAGCCTCTGTCACCTGCAGAAACCGTACCGTCGGAGGTGTTGTATGTAAGCTTATATTTTACATCAACCGAATCCGCATCGGAAAGGTCTTTTGGAAGCGGTCTTTTATCGGGTTCAAGAGTTGAATAAATAAATCTGCCGTCTGATGCATATATTTCTATATTAGAATCATACCTTTTTTCAACATCAAGCAAAACAGAACTTAACCGCTCTGTTCCGTATGCCTCGGCAATTTCATCAGCCGCAAAATAAAGCCTTACTGCAGGATTAAGATAATACACCCATTCGGGAAGAGAATAGTAAGCCACCGTAATAATTCCGACCGCTATAAAAAAAATCAGAGCGATGCTGTTCATAAGCCTCGCCGTGATCTTTTTCTGTCCTCTGATTGGTCTGTTTTTACGGGAGGCGTAATTCTTTTTACGCATCCTTATTCACCTCAAGTTTATAGCCTGCACCGTATATTGTTTTTATGTGCTGTGCACCCCATTCGCCCAGCTTTGTGCGAAGACGGGCAACATGGGAATCGACGGTACGGACATCACCGTCAAAATCGAAGCCCCATATATCATCAAGAAGCTGTTCACGGGTAAAAACTCTTCCCGGAACTGCAAGAAGCTTCTGCAAAATACTGTATTCCTTTAATGTAAGGCTGATACTGTGACCGTCCAGCCAGACCTCATGTGCAAAGGAATCAAGCTTCAGCTCATCAATCGTCATAACCTTTGAATCGGAGGTATTTTCTCCCCGTCTTAAAAGAGCCGCAACTCTTTTCATAAGAATTGAGGGGCTGCAGGGCTTTGTGACATAATCGTCTGCCCCTGCATCAAAGGCAGTAAGCTGGTCAAATTCCGTGCTTCTTGCCGTAAGCATAATAATCGGAACAGAGGAAATCTCTCTGACCTTACGGCATACCTCCCAGCCGTCAGTTCCCGGCATCATAATATCAAGTATCATAAGTGCCGTATCGGGATGCTGTTCAAAAAGACGCAGAGCTTCATCTCCGTCATTTGCAAGGATAGGCTCATAGCCCTCCTGAACGAGAAAATCGCTCACAAGTCTTCTTATAAGCTCTTCATCGTCAGCTACAAGAATTTTTTTCATAATTTACCTTCTTCTCACGGTGTTCCGTGTATATATTCGGCGGAGTGCCGCCCAAAAACAACCGTCAGTCCGAAATGAAATTTCTCAAACGGTCATTCTTTTTAAGATATACTACAAGTGCTGTTCCGAGTGTCACAATAACTGCAGCTTCACCTGCACCTACGCTCAGGGCATTTGTCAAAAATATCGGAAAAAATGTATCCTCACCCGTAACAAACGCTATTTCAAGACCAATAAACAGTGCATTGAAAATAACGGGGAATATCATAGACAGCACGGGAATACCCTTAACGGTAATATGCCTGCACTTTCTTGTCAGAATGGCGGCAAGAAGGGTCGCCAGCGAGCCTATAACGGTATCAAGAGGAGTTACCGAGCTGAAAATATTGGCAATTATACAGCCGACGGTAAGTCCCGGCACTGCCGCAGAGGTAAAAATCGGCAAAAGGCACAAGGCTTCGGAAAAACGGAACTGCACACCGCCGTATGCAAGTCCGAAAACAGCACTTAAGAGAGTCAGCACCGTATAAAGTGCACCGATAGTTGCGGCCTTGGTGAGAAATACAATTTTCTTATTCATTTTTTTCACTCCGTAGTTTTATTTATTGTCAGGATGGTCACGAACTGACACTCTGCCGAAGCAGATATTATAATTATATCAAATTAGTTTTCTGTAGTCAACCGAGAATATATGACAAAATGATTAAAACAACACTCTGCACGACAAGATGTCCCGTGACGGTAACACCCGAGCCGAAAGCGTGACTGAAATCCTTTTCCCCGCTACGGTATGCAATGATTCTGTCAGGCTGAAATGAATACATAAGACAGGCACCCGTGTAGGCTACGGTATAAAGAATCATTGTATCTGCAAGGGTAATATTTCCGATATTGCAGAAAAACCATAGGGGAAGTGCAACCCACATAAGCTTAAAGGGTAATCTTAAATATTTTGTGTAAGCCGAATGTGCATATTTTTCGAGAGAGCATTTTTCCGAGAGGGCATAAGCTATGGTTCCGAATGTGACAAATGCCGCTGCAGAGGGTGCACCGAGAAAAATAAAAATCAGAGGAACAGCAGACCACAAGGGACGCTCAAGAATTTCAAATATATTTATATCAGGCTCCTTGCCTGTTTTTTTCTCAATGATTTTACTTACAGGATATTGAAGCAGAGTTATAAGAAGAAGAACCAAAGGAATTACTGCAAAAACAAATTTGTCCTCACCGAGAGGAAGAGCCGATAAATCAATGCTGTCACAAAGGGCTGTAAGATGCTTTGAAGTGAGTGCAAAATAGAGCATAAGTGCACCGCCCGAAAAAGCACCGAATGCATGCTCCATTATCTTCCAGCCGTCAATATAACCCTTTTTCCAAAGAGAACCGAAAAATTTATCTCCGTGTCTTCTTTCGATATCATAGAGAATAAGACCGATAAGAAAGCCCATTCCGCCGGTGATAAAGCCGACTGCACCTGCACCGACAGCGAAAAAGTCACCTTTAGCAAGTGAAAACACAGTCAGCACAAGAATTATCATTACATTACTTCCCCACTCTTCCCGCCTGTTAAGTGAGAAATAGAGCTTGGGGAATTTATTATTTTCTTTGTCATAGGGGGTATTGAATATTTTTGTTCCGATAACGGATACCACGGGGAAAAGTAAGAACATAAGAATAATTTCCCACATCTTATATTTTCCGGAAAGTGCAGACGGAAGCATGGCAAGAACAAGACCCGGAACAGCAAACCATAGTCCGCCCTTTAAGAAAATGCCGACAACACCTTTTTTAAGCTGATTATAATATGGTCCTTCAACATCACGGGATAAAAGATACGACATAGTCTGTGCGTATGTTTCCGTACCGCCGTAAAACATTGAAAGTGCACCTGCCCCGGCAAAGAACATCCAAAGCTCCTTGCCGTTTTCACCTGCGGCAAAAAACGAGACAGCAATACCCATAAGTGCACCGGGAAGAAGTGCACCTTTTTCTCCGCCGATAATAAACCCACGGATACCCCAACCGTAGGACACGGCAAAGCCTGCGAAAAGAACGGAAAGAAAAATAAACATTGCACTCACCTCTGTAAATCATAATTTATCTTGTCAGCGTCTTTATCCACTTGAATCTGTTGACCTTTACAGCTGCAACCGGACATTTTGTAATCTGGTCGGATTTTAATATGAAGAATGTTACGGGGACGGGCCATTTAAATACAAATGCAGAAAGGAATGCAAGCGGCAGAACCATACACCACATAAAAATTATATCATTCTTGAACACGAATTTTGTATCGCCGCCACCCGATACGATACCGCAAAGGCAGGGGGCTTCATAGGAAGATCCGATAACCGTAACAGCAAGAATATTTATAAAGGTTGCTGCAAGAGCAGCCGTTTCTGCCGTCACATCATAAACAGATATTATCAGATCTCTTGAAAGCAGCAGAGCGACACAGGAAATAATACCGATAACAACATAAAGTATCTGCAGTTTCTTTGCATATTTTTTTACACGGGGAATGTCATTTTCGCCGACAGTTTTTCCGATAAGCACGCTTGAAGCATTACCTGACGAGGTATATAAAACCGAA
The DNA here is from genome assembly GCA_964440255.1 of uncultured Ruminococcus sp. Lineage (GTDB taxonomy): Bacteria > Bacillota > Clostridia > Oscillospirales > Acutalibacteraceae > RUG806. The sequence goes on from CAYTRD010000010.1 coordinate 29,558, forward strand.
ACCACCTGAAAAATAGGTGCGGCAACGGCATTCGCACCGATGCAGGCAGCTCCGAGTCTTCCTATAACAGCCGTCTGCACCGTCATTGCAACACCCCATGAGCCACCTGAGCCCACAAGGGGAAGTCCTGCCCTTATGTAGTCCTTGATATACACCTTTTCAAGTGAAAGCACATCCTTCGGACGAAGCCTTAAGCGTTTATCTGCTATGAAAACATATATTATAACGGCTGTCAGCTCCGCTATTCTCGAAATAAGAGTAGCAATCGCAGCACCCTCTGCACCCATTTCGGGGAAACCGAGATTTCCGAATATAAGACAGTAGTTAAGACCTACATTGAATATGAGGGCAAGCACCGAGGTATAAAAGCCGATCCTTACGGCTTCGACACTTCGCATAAGTGCTGTAAAAATGTTACTTACTGCAAATATGATATATGAAAATGCCATTATCTTCATATATCTTGCACCCTCGAGCACGATTTCTCTTTCATCGGAAAGAATACCGAGCACACCCTCGGGAGAAATGAGCACCACAGCCATAAGAATTGCACTCATTATCACACCCGCCATAAATGCGGCGGCAAAGACTTTTTTAATCGGCTCAATGTGTTTCTGTCCCCAATACTGCGAAGCAATTACCACAAGTCCGTTAGCAGCTCCGTTTACAAACATCTGCAAAAGAAACTGTATCTGATTGGCAAGCGACACGCCGCTCATAGCTGTTTCACTGTATGAGCCCAGCATTATACTGTCCGCAAGGTTTACACTAAAGACAATAAGGTTCTGCAGTGCCACAACACCGAACAGACTAAAAAATGTCCTGTAAAAATATTTATCCTTAATCATTACATAATACGCTTTCTATGTATTCTCTGAAGCAGAAGGCTGTCAGCACGGTTGCCGATTCATTGTATTTTTCCATCAAAGACTCAAGCTCTTGCTTTTTATCGGCACCTTCAAGCACTTCGACAGAAAGGTCAAGTATCTCACTCATAAGATAAAACTTTTTGAGCCATCTTTCAAGCTCTTTATATAAAGGCGAAGTGCAGCTTCTGAAAATATCTGCGGCATTTCTTATCTTATCTGCATATTCCTTTACTGTCCTTACCGCCGCGTCATAATTTCCCGTCTGAAATTTCACGGAAGCATCGGACAGATATTCACCCATAATCCTTGAATTTTCATCGTGAAGACAGGATGTTCTGAACTGATCGGAGAGAAGAATAAAGGCTTCCCTTTCATTTTCGGGCAAAAGGAAGTTCACAGCCTCCGTGTAAGCCTCTTCGGGGTCATACTCTTCACTGTTCCAGAGATACCCCGCAATTGTTATAAGAGGGAATTTATTGCAGTTAAAATATTCCATACAGTTTGAAATCAGTCCTGCACTTCCCTTATGAAGCTCTTTTTCTCTTCCGATTATCGGGCCTATATGCATTTCCATAAACATTTCCGCATCATTTACGGGGTAGTTATCCCAGTAAAGGGGCTTATGGAGATTATTTTCAAAGAAAACCTGTGCTTCCCGAAGGGTTATCTCCTTTGAGCAGATATCACTTCCCGTAAAGAAAACAAGCACATCGGAAGGCACATTTCTCGCAAAATCCGTAACATCTTTTTCATCACCTTTTCCGTGATAAGCCGTAGGACATACTGTAAGAACACAGTCCTCTGACAAGGATTTCAGATAACCGTAATATTTATTTACGAGCATCACATGGGCATTTATTGCCGTACCGAACCGTTTTTTATCCTCCTCATAGAATAAATCGGCAGGGATATCGTCAAGCAGAAGTCCGAAGCGGGTTATACCCATAGAAAAAAGCTGTTCTGTTTTATCGCAAAGGGCATTAAAATCCTCCTCGGAGGAATACTTCATACTAAGCCCCGGAGCGATACAGTAGCTCAAATCAATATAAAGGCTCTTTGCCTTGCAAACTAAGGTCTTTAGCTGTAATGCCTCTTTTTCGGGATAACGCTCACGCCATTTATTTCTGTGATAAGGGTCATCCTTAGGGGCATAGTAGTGTGTATTTTCCCCGAAAAGTGCCATAAGCTCAAGCATTTCGAGTCTTTCTTCACTTTTCCAAGGCTTTCCGTAGAAGCCCTCAATATAACCTCTTACTGCAAATGAGGGATAGTCAAGAAGCTCACCTACGGGAAATTCGTTTCGGATACACATTCTTTTAAGGGTAAAAAGTCCTCTTATGAAGCCTTTGTCGGAGAAAGAGCGTATTTTTACATACAATTTTCCGTCTGCTTCATCAATACTGAGTCTGTACGCTTCTTCGTTTACCGCTGAAAGCGAAACATCCGAAGCACAGAAAAGTATAATATTTCCGTTACGGGAAAGCTCGGAGAATACAGTATTTACACAGTCGGAGGAAAGTCCGTTTATTTCTGCAAGTGTCACCGAAATATTTTCAGAAAATGAGAAATAACGGTTACAATCAAGTTTTTTTACCTTCGGAAAAAGCATAGCTGCCTCCTTTATGTGCGTGAATCTGAAAATGTAAGATTATGGATACCTTTGTAAAGGAAGCCTTCGGATGCAATAAGCTCCGATGTGACATCCCTTGTATATAAGAATCTGCCGTTTCTGTAGACAAGAGGAATAAAGGGCATATCGGCATTGAAGGATGCAATAAAATCATCAAGAGTCAGCTCTCCGCTTCTGTAACGGAAATATGCTTCATCTGCGGTGATATAATCAAAATTAATACCGTATGAAGCCGCACCTCCCACAGTAAAAAACTGTGAAAGATCCATAGTAGAAGGAAGCTTTATTTCTGCTATGTAAAGGTCGTATGCACCCGCCTGCACTGTCTTTTTAAGTGCATCTGAGCCAAGAAGCTGAATGGTTATATTTACATTAAAGGGCTTAAGCGAGGAAGCAATTTCATTTGCGGTATTTCTTATAAATGCGTTACCTTCACTGCATACAAGCACTAAATCAAGGGAAAGTCCGTCTGCTCCGAAACCTCTTGCAGATAAAAGCTGCTGTGTTTTTTCCGAGTCTGCAGTAAGCGTAATTGAGGATGCCGAAAGCGAGGATGAATATCCGCTCCAGGAAGTATTAAACGGAACGGCAGCACCTCTCGCGTAGCCCATAAATGCATTCTCGGCAATACTGCTTCTGTTTATTGCATATGAAAGTGCCTGTCTGAAGGAAGCCAGAACAAGATTTACATTGGCGGAATTTATTCCCATATACACAAGGTTGTTAAGATAAATTCCCGTGCTCGAACAGTTCTCTCCGGAAGTATTCGCATCGGAAAGGTCGCTGTAATAAAAATCAAGCTCCTGTGCGGATACGAGATTTTCGGGGGAAGTGTTTCCCTTAACATCGGTAAGTCTTACGGTGCCGATTTCGGGAAGTGTGCCTGCATATTTAAGATTTGCTTTAAGTGTAAGACGGATTCCGTCCTGATTGAACTGATAAAAGCCGTTCCCCGCAGGAAGCATATCAGAGGATACGGCAGAACCGTTCTTTACAATGGGGAATGTAAGAGCATTAAGCACATTCACATCGGTATAATCAAGCTGAAATACTGCACAGTCCTTGCTTTCAACATAGCACGAGGCTATGCCCGAAAGCTGTGCGGAATATCTGTCCGATGCCTTTGCACAGTCGAAGGAGTATTTCACATCCTCTGCTGTAAGTGCAGTGCCGTCCGAAAAAACAAGGTCGGGGTTAATATAGACCTTAAGAATAAGCCCCGATATGCTTTCGGATAATGCGATATCCTTCACGGGTGTAAAGGAGGTATCAAGAGTATAAAGATAGCGGTAAATAAGAGAAGTAAGTGCACAGTTAAGCACCGTTTCACTAAAAAAGGGATTAAGTGAATCATCGGAGATATACGGCACGCTGAGACTGCCTCCGGGAATGGGAAGCTCTGTTTCCTCTTCATAAGCTTCTGTTTCCTCTGAAGTACTTCCGTCGCAGGCAACAAGAGAAAATACAAGGAATACCGCAAGTATTAAAGCTATAATTTTTTTACTGAATGTTAAAGCGTTCAATTGAAACAGCCCTTCCTGTTTTATTGTCGGTTTCAACGACAACACAATCCATTTTACATTTACCCTCGGGATTTTTGAAGTGCACGGGAAGTCCCGTAATAACCTTTCTTGAAGCACAGCCTATCTCAACACCGAGAACGGATTCAATAACACCCGTCATTCCCGTATCCGTGATATAAGCAGTGCCCTGAGGGAGAATACATTCGTCTGCAGTCTGCGTATGTGTGTGAGTGCCCAAAACGGCACTTACCCTTCCGTCAAGAAAATATCCCATTACTCTTTTTTCAGAAGTTGCTTCCGCATGGAAGTCTACAAGGATATTTTTTATTCCCTGAGAAGTCATTTCACTTATAATCTTTTCTGCTTCATCAAAGGGATTTTCGCAAGTGTCCATATAAATTCTTCCCATAAGATTAATGACACCCAGCCTCATACCTTTTTTTTCAAGCACAAAGCAACCTCTGCCCACAGCCTGACGGTGGAAATTGGCAGGTCTTACGAGGGGAATGTTTTCATTTTCAAAATATTTTTCAATTTCGACTCTTTTAAGTGCGTGATTACCCGTAGTTATAAGGTCTGCACCCGAGTCCAATATATGATCACAGGAGCCGGGAAGTATTCCGTTTCCCTGTGCAGAATTTTCTCCGTTAACAATACAAAAATCAATATTCTGTGCTTTCTTAAATGCTGAAAGCACCTTTCTTAAATGCTCACATCCCTGAGGAGCAACAACATCACCGACAAACAGTATTCTCATAAATTACCTTTTTTCTATATATTATCGGAGGTACAAGGTATCCCCCTGCAGAGCACTTTCCGCTCTTCACTTTTATCTATTACCTTAAAAACTCCCGAAAGAGTTTTTCTTCCGGGAGTCTGGGGTTTATTTTGCGTAGTCAAACACACGGTTTTCTCTGATGATATGAACCTTGATCTGACCGGGATATTCAAGCTCTTCTTCTATCTTCTTTGAAATATCTCTTGCAAGAACTACCATCTGGTCATCACTTACCATTTCGGGCTTGACCATTATACGAACTTCTCTGCCCGCCTGAATTGCAAAGGACTTTTCAACACCCTGGAAGGATGTGGAGATCTCTTCAAGCTGTTCAAGACGCTTTATGTAGTTCTGTATATTTTCGCGTCTGGCTCCCGGACGGGCCGCTGAAACAGCGTCTGCAGCCTGAACAAGAACGGCAACAAGAGTCTTTGCTTCCACATCACCGTGATGTGCTTCAATAGCGTGAACTATTTCCTCTTTTTCCTTGTACTTTCTTGCATATTCCACACCGAGAGAAATATGTGTACCTTCTATTTCGTGGTCAAGGGCTTTACCGATATCGTGAAGAAGACCTGCTCTTTTTGCAGCCTTCACATCGACACCCAGCTCTGATGCCATAAGACCTGCGAGATATGATACCTCAAGAGAATGATTGAGAACATTCTGACCGTAGCTTGTGCGGTATTTAAGACGGCCGAGAAGTTTTATAAGCTCACCGTTGATACCGTTGACACCTGCTTCAATAGCAGCTCTTTCACCGGTAGCCTTAATAGTAGCTTCAACCTCTTTTTTGGACTTTTCATACATTTCCTCAATTCTTGAGGGATGTATTCTTCCGTCAGTTATGAGCTTTTCAATAGTGAGTCTTGCGACCTCACGGCGAACGGGATCAAAGCTTGATACCGTAATTGCCTCGGGAGTATCGTCGATAATAAGATCGACACCCGTAATGCTTTCAAGTGTTCTTATGTTTCTGCCCTCACGGCCGATGATTCTTCCCTTCATTTCGTCGTTGGGAAGGTCAACTACAGAAACAGTAGCTTCTGCCGCGTGATCGGCAGCACAACGCTGAATAGCGGTTGTAATAATTTCTTTTGCAAGATTATCTGCCTCTTCACGGGTACGCTGCTCTATTTCCATAATCTTAAGAGCTTTTTCGTGAACAAGGTCACCTTCAAGGTTCTTTATAAGATATTCCTTAGCCTGCTCCTTTGTAAAGCCTGAAATCTTTTCAAGCATATCAAACTGACTTCTCTTAAGAGCATCAACCTCTTCAAGTCTGTCTTCCGCGGCCTTGATCTTGCCCTGAAGAACTTCTTCCTTCTTTTCGAGAGCCTCGGTCTTCTTATCAAGAGATTCCTCTTTCTGAATCATTCTGCGTTCCTGACGCTGAACTTCATTTCTTCTCTCTTTGATTTCTTTTTCGTACTCTGTTCTCTCTTTATGAATTTCATCCTTTGCTTCAAGGATTGCTTCACGCTTTTTGGTTTCGGCTGTAGTAAGAGCGTTGCTGATAATTCTTTTTGCTTCTTCCGTTGCAGAGCCTATGGCCTTTTCAGCAGTCTTTTTTCTGTAAATGCCGCCCGCAACGAAGCCGACAACAGCGAAAACCGCTGCTGCAACAACTGCAATAATAATTGCAACAACAAGATTAACCTGCACTGATGGATACACCTCCTGTTAAATAATTTCGACTTTCTATAATCGTTATTATAGTTAATGTGCATAAATGCACAGAATACAGTAATAATGCATAAATAAAATCTATATAAAAATCTATTTAAAAAGCTTGGCAAAAAATACCGCATTTTGCCTCCCCTCGCATTATCCATATTATTCTATAATTATTATTAAAAAAAGTCAAGGGTTTTGGCTTTACATTTTTATATAAAATCACAAAAAAGTTTATCTTCGCGTTATTATTTTTTTACACAAAAAAACCGAGTCAGAAATTAATCCGCTTCGGTTTTAATTTTCGATAAGCTCTTTTATTTTACGGGACACCTCTTCAATTGTTCTTGCATAGTAAGTGTATCCGCTGTTTTTCAGCGTACCGAACTCATCAAAAAGAAGTGCTTTTATGCCTGCATTAAGTCCCGAGCCGCAGTCTATGGTGCGGTCACCGAGCATCAGGCAGTTTTCTTTATCAAGTGAGTGCTTATTTATTATATATTCCACGGCATCCGGGGCAGGCTTAAAGGGAAAATCAAGCTCTCTTGTGACAAAATCGGTGAATAAGTGAGAAAGAGAGTAATTTTGGAGATACTGCACCGCCACTTTATCACGGTGGGTATACAGATAATTTCTTCCTCCGTTTTCCGTTATAAAACGCAGAAGCTCGGGGATTCCCTCATACGGGACACCGTGGGGCTTGAAATCAAGGTCATCCTCAATTTCATAAAACTCGGCTTCACCCTCGGAGGTTACTCCGAAATGGCGGAAGGCTTCACGGATACTGATTTTCAGCTTTTCGAAGGCTTCCCTTTCGTCTATGCTTTTACCGTGTCTTCTGAAATATTCACATAAAGCTGCGGTTGTGTGAGGGTATGTATCAAAAAGCATACCGTCAAAATCCCATATAAATTCTGTAATCATAAGCTTATTTCCCTTGCAGCAACCACGGCTCCGTAAGCAGGCTCCTTTGTAAGCAGCTCACAGGAAGCACATTTATCCCTTACAAGTGCTTTGAAATGAGAAGTAAAAATCTCATCGTGCTGAAAAACTCCGCCGAAAAGTGAAATATGGGGCTTTTCGGGCATTTCCGCAAGAAGAGCATTTACCGTCATACATAAAAGCTCACATTGCTTATGAAGAATACTTAGTGCAATCTTATCACCGTTTTGAGCTGCCTTTGAAACGAAGGGTGAAAATGCAGCAATACTTTTTCTGTCCTTTTCGGGACAGTAAAAAGCATCAACCAATTCTTCTTTTGCTTTCACCTTGCCAAATTCAAGGAGATATTCACCGAGAAGTGTATTTTCTCCCGTACCGTCAAGGCTTCGGACACCTTCTCTTATGCCGTCAAGGGCAATTCTGTATCCGCTTCCCTCGTCCCCTAAAATGTATCCGTAGCCTCCCTTGGTGATAACCTCACCCTTTTCATTAAAACCGGCAACCATAGAGCCTGTCCCTGCAATTGCTACAAGAACATTCTTCTTTTCCGAGGCTTTAAGGGCAATAAAAAGGTCGGAATCCATAATGATATTATCGGCATCAAACACACCGTCACAGAAATCGGCTCTCGTTTGTTCGTCAGCTCTTGAAAAAAGTGCGGAAGAGCCGACACACACACCGTCAAAATGAGCTATGCCTGTCTTTTCTTCAATTTCAAGAAGCATTGCTTTCATATTTGAGCGTGCCTTTTCGAGCCCCTCGGAATAGAAGTTAATCGAAGAACCCACGGTACGGAATATTTCATTTAAGCTTTCATCACAAACAAGACAGGTGGTTTTTGTACCCCCGCCGTCGATACCGAGAAAATACATATATATTCAACTCCGCAAATTATGATAATTATGAATTCGGAATTAGGAATTATAGAAGACGCTGACGCGTCTTGTTCCGCTTCGCTCTATAAATATAATTTCACAAGACTCCGGAAATATAAATCCCCGGAGTCTTATCAGTTTATGCTTTTGATTTCTTTGCAAGCTTTGCGGCTTTTTTAGCATCCTGAATTGCTACCTTTTCTTCTGCCTTTGTAAGCTCCTCATGGGCTTTCATCAGCTTTTCTTCAAGGCTTGCAATTTTCTTTTTATCGGGCTTATTTTCAACATCGGCTTCAGCCTTTGCCTTAAGAACTGTCAGCTCTTCGGTATATTTTTCAACAAGAGCTTTCATTTCCGCCGCCTTTTTTCTGTGGCGGTAAAGAGGAATTTCCTTGAAATAGTCCACACCCTCAATAGGCTTGGGATTCTTTGTGTACTTAATTGTGAAAACAACTAAAAGCGTTCCGCACACAATCACAAGAATAAGGGACAAAAGCTGTGAAACTCTGATATTGGTATCACCTATGTAAAGTGAGTCCGTTCTCATACCCTCAACTATTGCTCTTTCAAGACCGTATAAAAAGCCGTAGCCGAGGAAAAGCTGACCTGAGAACTTACGGAATTTCTGACATACGATAAAGAGAATAACAAAGCTAAAAAGACACCATATTGATTCGTAAAGGAAGGTAGGGTGAACGGGCTTGGAGGGATCTACTATTATATCCGTTCCCGAAGCCACAAGCTGTGTAAGATAGGCTTCGGTTTTTACGGAATACATACCGATAAAGGAGTCAGTATTGGTGCCGAAAGCCTCCTGATTGGCAAAATTACCCCATCTGCCGATACCCTGTCCGATAAGAAAGCTCATACCGCACAAATCAAGAAGATTGAGAATATTGATTTTTTCAATCTTACAAACCACAAGTGCCGCTAAAATACCGCCTATAAGTCCGCCGTAAATGGCAAGACCTCCGTTCCATATCTGAAAAATTTCCGAGGGATTCACGCTGTAATAGTCCCACTTACTGAACACATAGTAAAGACGGGCACCTATTATACCGCCGACGGCACCGTATATCAGCACATCAAGCATTTTGTTGATATCAATTTTCCATACATATGCCTTTCTTCCGCCAAATAAAACAGCAAGAACAAGGCCGAATGCGATAATAACACCGTACCAACGGATGGTTAAAGGACTATCCATAAAGGGAATATCAATTTCGCAGAAAATCGAGGATACAGTTATGGGGTTTTCAAGAAAAGAGAAGAAAACCTCCGTTTTATCGGGACAAAAAGTCATAATACCACCTATTATTCGTAATCGTCTTCGTTTTCCCAGTTATGCCATACTGCCTGAATGTCATCATTATCTTCAAACATTTCAAGCATCTTGCCCATACGGGTGATATCGTCACCCTGAAGAGCAGTATAGGTTGAGGGAACATATTCGGGCTGTGCCGAAACAACCGTATAGCCGAGCTTTGTAAGAGACTCGGAAACATCTGCTACTGCATTGATAGCGGTTCTTATATCAAACACACCGTCATCGGGGATAACATCGTCTGCACCTGCTTCAAGTGCATCCTCCATGATCTTATCCTCGTCAACATCCTCACCGTCAACGAGCACAACACCCTGACGGGTGAACATAAACATAACGGAGCCTGACTGACCCATATTTCCGCCGAACTTATCGAAATAGTGACGGACATCACCTGCAGTTCTGTTTCTGTTGTCCGTAAGTGCTTCAACAACAACTGCAACACCCGAAGGGCCGTAGCCTTCATAGATTATCTCTTCGTAGTTATCTCCGCTGCCTTCGCCTGCAGCCTTTTTGATGATTCTTTCAATGTTGTCGTTGGGAACATTTGCTGCCTTTGCCTTTGCGATAACATCCTTAAGCTTGGAGTTTCCTGCAGGGTCGGGACCGCCCTCCTTAACAGCAACGGCAATTTCTCTGCCTATCTTTGTAAAGACCTTTGCTCTCGCATTATCGGTCTTTTCCTTCTTTCTTTTTATGGTGCTCCATTTGGAATGGCCTGACATAATATACATCCTTTCAGTTATAAATAATCATATTACAACAGCATATTTTATCATATATGTATCAAATATGCAAGAAAAAACCTCTGCTCTTATTGAAAAATTTAACAAACTGTGGTAGTATCTTTTTGGTGATTATATTGAAAAAACTGCTTGTTTACTTAAAAGACTACAAAATTGAAACGGTGCTCGCTCCGCTTTTCAAGATGTTCGAGGCTCTTTTGGAGCTTTTCGTTCCTCTTGTTGTAAAAAAGATTATTGATACAGGAATCACAAACGGTGATATCACATATGTGCTTAAAATGTGTCTGCTTCTTGCGCTTCTTGCCTTTGTCGGACTTGCCTTTTCAATCACTGCACAATATTTTTCCGCAAAGGCTGCCGTGGGTGTTTCATCGGCTCTGCGATATTCCCTGTTTTCGCACATCGGCACGCTTTCCTACAGCGAGATTGACACCCTTGGTTCATCAAAGCTTATAACGAGAATGACAAGTGACGTAAATCAGGTACAAAACGGCATTAATCTGACGCTTCGTCTTCTTATGCGTTCACCCTTTGTTGTTTTCGGTGCGATGATAATGGCATTTACCGTAGATCATACCTCGGCTCTTACATTTGTCGGCACTATTCCCGCCTTGTCCGTTGTCGTGTTTGCAATAATGCTGGGCACTGTCCCCCTTTACAAAACGGTGCAAAAGCACCTTGATTCCGTACTTTCAAAGACAAGAAGCTCACTTACGGGTGTAAGGGTTCTTCGTGCGTTCACCACAGAAAAAAGAGATATAGAAGCTTTTACCGATAAAAACTCCCTGCTTTTATCAGCACAGCAGAAGACGGGAAGAATCTCCGCACTTCTGAATCCCCTTACCTATGTAATAATTAATATTGCGACAATTATTCTTATTTACACGGGTGCATTAAGGGTTGAAACGGGACTTATCTCACAGGGTGCCGTTGTTGCCCTGTATAACTATATGGCACAGATACTCGTTGAACTCATAAAGCTTGCAAATCTTATCATCACAATAACGAAATCCGTTGCCTGTATGAACCGTATATCTGAGGTTTTTGACACAAGGCCGTCAATTCTCTTCCCCGAAAACGGTGCCGTACCCGATTTTTCAAAGCCTGCCGTGGAATTCAGAAATGTTTCATTTACCTATAAAAATGCAGGCGAAAAATCTCTTTCCAATGTTAATTTCAGCATAGAAAAAGGCGAACGGACAGGTATTATCGGCTCGACAGGCTCGGGTAAATCCACGCTTATAAATCTTATTCCCCGCTTTTATGACACCACCGAGGGTGAGGTTTTCATTTTCGGCAACCCCGTAACTGCTTATTCGGCTGAAACGCTCAATTCCCTTGTAGGTGTGGTATCACAGAAGGCGGTGCTTTTCAGCGGTACGATAAGAGAAAATCTGTTATGGGGCAACAAGGATGCTACCGACGAAGAAATAATGCAGGCTGTAAAAACAGCACAGGCAGAGGATGTTATAAGCTCAAAGAAAAACGGACTTGACGAAATACTCTCGGAGGGCGGAAAAAATCTTTCGGGCGGACAAAAGCAGCGTCTTACCATCGCAAGAGCACTTGTGAAAAAAGCACCCATTCTTATTCTTGATGACTCCGCATCTGCCCTTGACCTTGCAACAGATATGAGGCTTCGCAAGGCCTTGAATGAGCTTCCCGACAAGCCTGCAGTTTTCATAGTATCTCAAAGAACCTCTTCCGTTCTTTCCTGTGACAGTATTCTCGTTATGGAGGACGGAGAAATTGAAGCTACGGGCACTCACGAAGAGCTTCTCGGCAGCAGCGATGTATATAATGAAATTTATGCGTCTCAGAACGGAGGTGCTGTAAAATGAGCAAACAAAAAGCACCGAAGGGAACAATAAAAAAAGTTCTCGGTTTTATTTCCGGCTACAAATTACAGGTTCTTTTTTCCGTATTGCTTGCCGCCGCAAGTGTTGTACTTACCCTTTATATCCCTCTTTTATTCGGTGATGCTATAGACCTCATTTCAGGCAAAGGCAGTGTTGACACCGAAAACATCATCAAGATATTAATAAAAACAGGTATTCTTGCCGCCGTGTGTGCACTTGCAACATGGCTTATGAATACCATAAACAACAAAATCACCTTCAGCGTTGTAAAGGACATAAGAAACAGGGCATACAAAAAGATAAATTCAATCCCGCTTTCTTATATCGACACACATAAAAGCGGTGACACCGTATCAAGAATGATAGCCGATGCCGATCAGTTTTCCGAGGGACTTTTAATGGGATTTACCCAGTTTTTCACGGGAATACTGACAATAATCGGAACTCTTGTTCTTATGCTTATGCTTGATTGGAAGATAGCACTTGTTGTTGCAGCCCTTACTCCCGTTTCGCTTTTTGTTGCAAAATTTGTTGCAAAGCATACATATGATTTCTTTCAGGCACAGTCAAGGGTGAGGGCAGAGCAGACCGCACTTATTGATGAGGTTACGGGAAATCTTAAAACCGTAAAGGCATTTATGAAGGAAAAGGATTATGCTGATGCTTTCGGTGAAATAAATGAAAGACTCCGCAAAACCTCGCTTAAAGCTATATTTTATTCATCAATAACAAACCCTTCTACAAGATTTGTTAACGCAATTGTCTATGCTGCCGTTGCCTTTTCCGGTGCTGCTGCGGTAATTTCGGGCACGGGAATAACCGTCGGCGTGCTTACCTGTCTTTTATCGTACGCAAATCAATACACAAAGCCATTCAATGAAATTTCGGGCGTTGCGGCAGAGCTTCAGAATGCACTCGCCTGTGCCGCAAGAGTTATTGAGCTTTTAGAGGAGGACGAAGAAATTCCCGACAAGAAAAATGCACTGATAAAGGAATCCTCCGACGGTAATATGGAGATAAAAAATGTGACATTCTCCTATTCTCCCGACAAGAAGCTTATTGAAAATTTCAATCTGAGTGTAAAAAGCGGACAGAAAATTGCCATTGTCGGTCCCACAGGCTGCGGAAAAACCACATTTATTAATCTTCTTATGCGTTTTTATGATGTAAATTCGGGTACAATAGAAATTGACGGAACTGATATCAGAGATATTACCCGTGAATCGCTGAGAGGTATCTACGGTATGGTGCTTCAGGAAACCTGGCTTATGCCCGGTACTATCCGCGACAATATAAAAATGGGAAAACCCGATGCTACTGATGAAGAAATAATCACCGCCGCCAAGCTTTCCCATTCATATTCCTTTATTAAAAGACTCCCCGACGGACTTGACACCGTCATTGGTGAAGACGGAGGAAGTCTTTCACAGGGACAAAAACAGCTTCTTTGTATCACAAGAGTTATGCTTACAGACCCGAAAATTCTTATTCTCGACGAAGCAACATCATCAATTGACACAAGAACCGAAATAAGAGTACAAAAAGCGTTCAATACTCTTATGGAGGGCAAAACAAGCTTTGTTGTTGCACACCGTCTTTCCACAATTTTAGGCTCAGACAAAATTCTTTATATGGAAAAAGGTCAGATTCTCGAAACAGGCACCCACGAAGAGCTTCTTGACCTTGACGGAAAATACGCAACCCTGTTCAAAAGCCAATATAAATCATAATTTGTAGGGCACAGCCCTGCAAATTATGATTTGAAGTAAAAAGT